>JAIPEI010000051.1 GCA_021737245.1 Deltaproteobacteria bacterium
CCTCGGATCCGGCCCGTTCGCGGACCAGGGCGGCCACTGCGATCATATCTCCCTCGAGCACGGCGGCAATGGAAAAGACGCGTTCCGACCCCGAGAATCGAATCCAGCTCTCCACGAAGGCGGAGACATCCTCGCCCAGCCCGAGAAACCAGCGGTCCTCCTCGCTCAACCGGCCCAGCATCCGGGCCAGCAGGGGGCCGTCGTCCGAGGCAACGGGTCGCAGGGTCACGCCGCTTCCGTCCCGGAGGATCACCTCCTTGGGATAGTCCTTCATGACGTGGAGGAGCGGGCAGTCGGTGTTCAGGGCCTGGTCCAAGGTTTCTGTTCCCCTTCCCGGATCGCGGGGTATGGGCGGGCGGTCCGCCTTTCCGGGCTTGCGCCGTTTCAGAGTAAGTGATACGTAAGAAACCAGTCAAGGGAATTGTCCCGGTTCACGAATCGAAGAAGCGCCTCGGGAAAACGCCGTCATGAAGCGATTCTTTCAGCTTGCCATAGTGCCCCTTCTGCTGGGTCTCCTTCTCCTGGCGGGATGCGCCCCCAGTCGGCCCCGGCAGCGTCCGTTCGCTGAGATCCGCGGGGCGGAAGGAAGGTACCACATGGGGGAGATCATCGACCTCCACCAGGCGATCGCCCTGGAGTTCCCCTCCTTTGTGGATCGCATCCCACCCAGCGATCTGGTGTTCGTGGGAGAAATCCACGACAACGCGGAGCACCACCTCATTCAGGTCCAGATCCTCCAGGCCCTGATGTCGTGCTGTGGGCCCGTGGACCTGGCCATGGAGTTCTTCCGCACGCCCCAGCAGCCCGTGCTGGACCGATACACGGCCGGCGAGATCACCGAGTCCGAGTTCCTCGAGGCGGTCGACTGGGAGGCCAACTGGGGGTTCCCCTTTCACCTCTACCGCCCTCTGCTGGCCCTGGCCCGGGAGCACGGGAGCCGCGTCCTGGCCCTCAACGTGCCGCTGGATCTCGTCCGCAGGGTGGCCCGGGTGGGCCTCGAAGGCCTCAGCCAGGAGGAACGCGCGCAGCTGCCCAGACGGATCGACCTCACGAACGAAGCCCACCGGGAGTATGTCCGGGACGCCTACCTCATGCACGGGCGGGCCGGCATTCCGAACTTCCAGTACTTCTACGAGGCCCAGTGCGTCTACGAGGAGGTCATGGCAAAGAGCCTTGCCCGCTACTTCGAGGAGGCCGGGAGAAACCATCGCAAGGTGGTCGCGTTCGCTGGAAACGGGCACCTCGAGTACCGGTTCGGCATCCCGGACCGGGTGTTGGACCGCGTCCCCATGGCCGCGGTGACGGTCCTGCCCTACCCGCTCTCGGAGGAGACCTCCATCCCGAGCGAGATCGCGGACTTCGTGTGGCTCACGGCCCCGTGCAAACGCATGCCCTCTTTCATTCCCCGGATGAGAACGGAGGCGGAGGAAAACGCCCCCGAGTCGGCCCATGACGGATCCTGATTCCTTTCGTTTCTGCCCTTGCTGTGGAGGCAGGCTCGAGACCCGGAACCTGAAGCCCGGAGAGCCGGACCGTCTCGTGTGCTCGGCTTGCACGACGCCGCTCTACCTGGATCCAAAGCTCGTGGCCTGCGCCGTTGTTGAGGTCGGCGACGCCATCGTGCTCCTGCGCCGCGGCATTGAACCCCGGAAAGGCCTCTGGGTGATGCCCGGAGGGTTCGTGGACCGCGGTGAGACGGTCGAGGCCGCAGCCCTTCGGGAAACCATGGAGGAGTGCGGTCTCCGGACCCGCATCAAGAACCTCCTGGGCGTGTACTCCTACCCCGGGGAGACCGTCGCCGTGGTGGTGTACAGGACCGAACGGGTTTCCGGCGACCTCGTGGCCGGGGACGAGACGGTCGAGTCCCGGCTCGTGCACCCGGGGGACATTCCCTGGGAGGAGCTCGCCTTCACCAGCACACGGGACGCCCTCGCCGACTACTGCCGAAGGAGGGAGATCTCATGAACCTGGAACCCCTTGCCATCGACGACCTGGGTCCCGAGGAAAAGGATGCACTGCTCCGGAGGTCCATGGAGGACGTCTCGTCCGAGCACGACTATGTCCGGGGCATCGTGGAGGAGGTCCGCAGAAGGGGCGACGCCGCCGTGGTGGAAGGACACCGGGGTCTCGGACAGAACCTGGAGGCCGGCGCGCTGGAGGTCTCCCCCGCGGAGATCCGGTCCGCCTACGACCGGGTGGATCAAGCCGTGGTGGAGGCCCTCCGCACCGCAGCGGCGAACATCACCCGGTTCCACCGGGCCCAGCTCGAGCGCGAGATGTGGTCCGTGGAGGTGGCCGAAGGCATTCTGGCCGGAAGGATCACGCGGGCCATGGATCGTGTGGGGTGCTACATCCCCGGCGGCAGGGCCGCCTACCCCAGCACCACGCTTATGACCGTGCTCCCGGCCCGCGCGGCCGGCGTGCAGGAGATCGTGGCCACCACCCCTCCCGGGGAAGGCTCCGGCGTCTCCCCCGCCACCCTGGTCGCCCTGGATATCGCCGGCTGCGACCGGGTGTTCCGCATCGGCGGCCCCTGGGGGATCGCCGCACTCGCCCATGGGACCGAGTCCGTTCCCAAGGTGGACAAGATCGTGGGACCGGGAAACCGGTATGTAACCGCGGCCAAGATGATCGTTTACGGCGAGGTGGACATCGACTCGCCGGCCGGGCCGAGCGAGTCCCTGATCCTGGCCGACGAGACCGGGGAGGTCGAGCCCCTGGCCCTGGACTTCCTGAGCCAGACCGAGCACGATCCGGACTCCGCCGCCGTGCTGGTGACCACGTCGCCGGAGCTGGCCGCCCGGGTTTGCGACTGGATCAACCGGGCGGCGGACACCCTCCCGCGCCGGGAGATCATCGAGGCCTCGGTGGCCGGACACAGCCGCGTGCTCGTGGCCCGCGACCTGGACCAGGCCATGGAGTTCGCCAACGAGTATGCGCCCGAGCACCTTCAGATCGTCACCCGGGACCCGTTCATCGTGCTGAACCGGGTTCGCCACGCAGGGTCCGTCTTTCTGGGGCCCTACGCACCGGTGGCGGCCGGAGACTACGCATCGGGAACCAACCACGTCCTGCCCACGGGGCGGGCGGCCCGCATGTTCTCGGGCCTCTCGGTGGACGACTTTCTCAAGAAGCCCACGTTTCAGTACCTGAGCAGAAAGGGACTGGAGGGGCTGAAGGAGACCATCGTCACCCTGGCCGAGGCCGAAGGGCTCCCCATTCATGCACGGGCGGTGAGGGCAAGGTTCGGACCTTCGTCTTGAACCGGGCCTTCATCCATGGTAAGGAAGGTGACGCTGTTCGCAGGTGAGATACCTACAGCTTTTGCTGCGGCATATGAAATGCCGCCCTGCGCCCTTGGATTACAGGGGGCATATCCACGGCAAACACACCAAAAGGAGGTTGCAGGCCATGGCGGACATCAAGGGATACAACATGCCGGACGATCTCTACTACCACGAGGAGCACAGCTGGGCGCGCGTGGACGGCAACAAGGTCACCGTGGGCATGAACGACTTCTTCCAGAAGGAAGCGGGCGACATCGTCTTCGTGGACCTCCCCGAGGAGGAGGACGATGTGAGCCAGGGCGAGGTGTGCGGCAAGATCCAGTCCCGGAAGTGGATTGGAAAGCTCGTGGCCCCGGTGTCCGGCGAGATCGTGGAGGTCAACGAGGATTTGGAGGACGACACGAGCCTGATCAACACGGACCCTTACGGCAAGGGCTGGATCCTCGTGATCGAAGCCGAGGAGCTGGACGACGAGCTCGGGAGCCTCATGCAGGGCGACAAGCTGGCGGCGTTTATCGAGAAGGAGATCCAGCGGGCCGAAGAGGAGAAGGCCAAGGCCTAGCCCCATGACCGAGACCTGGAGGTTGTTCCGGAACACGACCCGGCCGCTGAGCACGGCCGAGGGGCTGGCCGTGGACGACACCCTTCCACAGTCGGTGGCCCTCAACGGATCGTGCCCCGTCCTGCACCTCTACAGCTTCGTCCCGTCCGCCATCGTGGGCAAGTACCAGGACATCGAGGCGGCACTGAGGCTGGACCGCTGCGAGGCGAGGGGAATCGAGGTGAACCGCCGGAGCACCGGCGGCGGCACCGTGATCATGGGCCCCCGCGTGGTCTCCCTCGGCCTGGGGATCGAGCTGGACCACCCCGGCCTGGACGGCGGCGGCGTGGGGGGGCTGTTCAACACCATGAGCCGGATCCTCGCCGACGCCCTGGCGGTCTTCGGCATTCGGGCCTGCTTCCAGCCCCGGAACGACCTGGAGGTGGCCGGCCGGAAGATCGCCGGACTCTCCGCCGCCTCGGAGGTGGGAAAGAGCCTGCTCTTTCACACCAGCCTCCTCGTGGACTTCGACGTGGACCTCATGCTGGACATCATGAACACCCCGCTCGTCAAGCTGAGCGACAAGGGGTACAGCTGCTTCAGCCAGCGGATGACCACGGTGGAGAGCGGCGCGGGCCGGCGGGTGGAGGTGGGGGCTGTCGTGGACGCGGTGGCCGCGGCGTTCGAGAGGGGCTTCGGCATCCGGTTCCGGGAGGACGAGCCGGACGCCTGGGAGCGGAGGACCATTCAGGAGTTCATCGACAACCGGTACACCAGCCGGGACTGGATCTTCTCCCACAAGCACCCCCGCGCCCGCATGGGCGTCAGCCGGGTGAAGACCCCGGGCGGGCTCCTGGAGATCTATCTCGCCCTTGCCGGGGCCTCCATCGAGAACGTGGTCATCACCGGCGACTTCTTCTCCACCACCGAGGACGTGAACCGGCTGGAGAAGGCCCTCAAGTGGACCAGCGCGCGGGAGGACCGCATCGCCGAGAACCTCTCGAGGATCTGGAAGGACGACATGATCTACGGCCTGGACGTACCCACCCTCACGCGGGCCGTCCTGGAGGCCAAAACGAACCAGGAGAGACTGTGAGCGAGGACCCGCAAAGAAGCCCGGATGTCGCCAAGATCAGCCAGGCCTCGGCCATCTCCCTCGGCCTGGCCCGCGGGCGGATGTACCGCGGAGCGGTGAACCGCTGCGTGAACCTGCTGGTCCACTACCCCGAGGGATGCGCGGCCAACTGCGCCTACTGCGGCCTGGCCGGCAAGCGCCCCGGCGCCTACCGGGACAAGAGCTTCATCCATGTGGCCTGGCCCGTGCTCTCCATGGACGCACTGATCGACGCGATCAACGGGGCGCCGGGATACGTGAAGCGGACGTGCATCTCCATGATCACCAACGGCAAGTGCCGCAGGGACACGCTCACCATGTCCCGCAGGCTCTGCCGGGAGACCGCATTGCCCCTGTCCATCCTCTGCAGCCCCACCATCCTCTCCAGGGACGACTTCGAGGCCATGCAGGACGCGGGCGTGGACAAGATCGGCATCGCACTGGACCTGGCCACGCCCGAGCTGTTCGACCGCCACCGGGGACGCGGGGTCAACGGCCCGCATCGCTGGGAGCGCTACTGGGCCGCCCTGGAGGAAAGCCTGGAGGTGTTCGGATCTCCCCACGTGGGCGCCCACCTCATGGTGGGCATGGGCGAGACCGAGGAGGAGATGGTCGCGCTCATGGACCGGCTCTGGAGAATGGGGGTGGTCAGCCACCTCTTCTCCTTCTTTGCCGAGGAGGAGTCCAGGCTGGCGGATCGGCCCCAGCCTCCCTGGCCCTCCTACCTCCGCGTCCAGCTGGCCCGCTACCTCATCGAGGAGGGTTCGAGCACGGCCGGGGACATGCAGTTCGACCACGAGGGACGCATCACCGGCTTCGGCGTGGAGCGGGACGCCCTCATGGAGGCCGTGGACCGGGGCCGGGCCTTCATGACCACGGGGTGCCTCGGCCCGGACGGTGAAGTGGCCTGCAACCGGCCGTTCGGCAACTGCCTTCCGGACGTTCACCAGTGGAACTATCCCTACCCGCCCAACCAGGAGGAGCTCGACCTGATCCGCCGGCACCTGTTCGAGCGGGAAGGTCCCTGCCGGGAGCCCTTGAAATCAGCGGCATCGAACCGCTGACCACCCCATTTTCCTTTGACAGTGCCCGCAACGAATGGTAGGAGTATTTTTTTGCGGGGCCGTTAGCTCAGTTAGGTAGAGCAGCGGACTTTTAATCCGTTGGCCACAGGTTCGATTCCTGTACGGCCCACCAGAACGGATCGCAGCACGGGCCCATTTTGGGGCGAAAGCCCCGGCGGTGGCCATGAACGCGCAATCCAGCCCTTCTCGATTGCGTCCCCATCGTCTAGCCAGGTCCAGGACACCGGCCTTTCACGCCGGCGACAGGGGTTCGAATCCCCTTGGGGACGCCACTATTTTGATGTTATTCCAGAACCTTTCTTGATCACCCTCCATTCGGACCAAGCCGTTTTGAGGAGTTTCCCTCATCGGGATTGTCTTGATCAGCGCTGGGGCTGAGGGGTCTCTCTTTGTGGACGCCTGGGGTGGGCATCTCGAATCGGCGTGATCGTTCCGGAGCTCCTCTTTATTTTTCGCGCCGGCGGCAGGCCGCTGAATTTCCTTGGAAAGCCACCGCGATTTCAAGAGGTAAGGCCCGAGCATCGACGCATCAGGCCCCTGCTTCGCGGGTGACCTTCTCCCACGAAGCCTCTTCCGAACCGGAGGAAGGGGCGTTTCCGATGAGGAAGGCTGCGACGGCCGTGGCCAGCACCAGGAAGACCGCAGTGAGATAGAATGCGTACTGAAGGCCGAAAAAGTCCATGGCCGCGCCACAGCCGATGGATCCGAGGAGCACGCCTGCGCTCATGGCCATGTTGAAGACCCCCATGACGGCCCCCTGCCCGTAGCGACGCCCCCCTTCCACGGCCAGCGCCCCCAGGGTGGGCCAGACAAGGGCCTCGCCCATTCCCATCAGGGCGAAAAGCGCGATCAGCGTGGCGAGCCTCCCGGCAAACGGCGTCGCGAAGACGGCCCCGCTCACCACAAGGCTCCCGGTCAGCAGCAGCGCAACCCTGTTGTAACGGTCCACCACCTTTCCGAAGGGGTACTGGAAGGCGGCGTTTACCAGGGTTCGACTGGCTACAACCATCCCCACCTCGATCCCCGTAGCGGCCATGAACCGGGTCATGAGGATGGGCAGAAACGCCATGGTGGGCACGAGGATGAGCATGGTGGCCATCCTCGAAACCAGCACTCCGACGATCCGGGCGTCCCGGGCCATCTGTCCCAGCGCCGACAGAATGCGCGGGCTTTCCGGCTGCTCCGAGCCCGCGCTCCTGGGCGGCAGGAACACCCCCACCAGGAGCACGGACAAACCGCTGAACCCGGCCATGGCATAGAAGGCGGAGTTCATCCCGAGCGTGTCGAGAAAAAGCCCTCCAATGACGGGCCCCCCGCCCACACCCGAGAACAGGGCGATGTTCAGCATCCCCATGTATCGCCCCTCTTCCCCGACAGGGGCCAGATCGCCGATGTAGGCCATGGCGATGGGGATGACCATAGCCGACCCCACGCCGTGAAAAACGCGGATCAGGACGAGGTGCTCCACCGAGGCGGCCACTGTGTAGGTGATTCCGGCGAGGGCGTAAACGATCAACCCGGCCACCAGGAACCGCTTCCTTCCGTACCGATCCGAAAGACCGCCTACAAAGGGTTGCAGCACCCCCCGGCTGACCGAAAATCCGGCTACCATCAGGCCCAGCCCGACACCGCTCGCCCCCAGCCGGGTGGCGTAGATGGGCATGAGCGGGGCGATGATGCCGATGCCCAGAAGGGCGATGAAGATGGAGGCCAGCAGGGTAAAGAGAATGTTGCGGGGCATGAGCGGTCCGTTCTGTTCCGGGATGGAGCGTTACACTCGGTTCAAGGCGAAGGGACTACGCTGACACAAGAGGCGCCTCTTTAAAAGGCCTTTTTCCGGCCGCCCGAGCACCGATCATTGATAACGGGCGGATCCCGGGCTAGAATCAGGCAATCACACCTGGAACGAAGGATCATCGAGGGAAGCCGCGGATCGGAAACGACTGCTGTGCCGGAGCACCAGCAGAAACGGAGGAATCGACATGGATCATGATCGAAAGACAGCGGAGACCGTCGTTCTGGACGGCAGGAGTCTTCGAATCCAGGATCTGGTTGATGCGGCCCGCGGACGGCGCGACGTGTCTCTGGCTCCCGGCGCCTGGGAACGTATCCGACAGGGGCGATCCGTCGTCGAGAGAATCGTGGCCGAGGGGACCCCGGCCTACGGGATCACCACCGGCGTGGGCGCTCAAAAAGATCATCCCGTGGGCCGGGAGCAGATGATCGAATACAACCGCCGCCTTCTGGCCGCCCACGCCACGCGGGTGCCGGGCCCCACCCTGGAGCCCGAGGTCGTTCGGGCGGCCATGGTGATCCAGGCGAACCTGTTCGCCACCGGCTCGTGCGGTGTCCGTCCCGATCTGGTGCGCCTCATCCTGCACCGCTTGAAGGAAGGCCGTCTACCCCGGGTGGACGCGAGCGGCTCGGTCGGGGCCTCCGACCTGGTTCCGCTGGCACAGCTCGCCCTCGGTCTCCTGGAAGAAACGTTTTCCATCAACGCCAAGGAAGCCCTCTCCCTGATGAACAGCAACGCCGTCAGCCTGGCCCTGGGCTCCTTGAACCTCCATGAGCTCGACCGCCTTCTCGCTGCCTTCGACCTCTCCGCGGCCATGGCTTTGGAAGGTCTCCGGGGAAACCTGGCTTCGCTCTCGGAACCCGTGGTCCGTTCCCACGGCCTCCGCGGCCAGGGCGAGGCCGCCGCGCGCATCCGCGGGCTCTTGAGCGGGAGCCGGCTCTGGGAGGCCGGCAGCGCAAGGTTCCTTCAGGATCCCCTCAGCTTTCGCTGCGTCAGCCAGATTCACGGAGCCGGGCTGCACGCGCTGGAGTGGGCTCGGAACGTGTGGGAGACGGAGCTCAACACCATCACGGACAACCCGCTCATCGACCTGGAAAGCGGTACGACCGTCAGCCACGGAAACATGGACTCCACGGTCATGACCATGGTCGCGGACACCATGGGGCAGATTCTCGCCAAGATCGCGGACCTTTCCGGAGAACGCATGAACAAGCAGCACTGGCCGGCCTTCAGCGGCCTGCCCACCGGGCTGACCGAGGAGCGGGGACGGGCGGTGGGAGGCGTTCAGTTCCTCAACTTCAGTCACATCGCAGCCTCCCTGATCGCCTCGATCAAGATCTGGGCCCAGCCCCACCTGCTCCACGCCATCGGGCAGCTCAACGACGGCGTGGAGGACACGGCCGGCCTGGCCCTTCACGCCGTTGCAGACCTCCAGCGTCAGATCGAAGCCGGATGGAAGGTCGCGGCGCTGGAAATGATGACCGGGGCCTGGGCCCTCCAACGGCGTGGAATCCCCCAGGACGACCTGGGCGCAGGCGTCGCGGTCGTGGTGCAGGACCTGGTGCCGCGGCTTCCCATCGGCCGGGAGGGACAGGGCGAGCCCTTTGACATGGCACCCGTCGTGGATCGGATCCGGAAAGGGGGGCTTCTCGAAGAAGCGTACGCCGCGGCGGGTGGGTCGCGGCCCCTTTGCTTTTCCCCGCGCGGGCGGGCCGACGGACGCGTCTCGGGCGTCGAGTTTTCTCTTCCATCCGGCACCGGTGCGTTGTAAGGTTTCATCGGTCCGGCGACACGGGATGAAACCGGCCGCGCCGGATCATGCGGCAGTCAGCCGGAGCGGCGGCCGCTTCGTCACCATTCGATTCGAAAGAGAGGGAGGTTTTTTCTCGTGGGCATGCACGAAACAGCAGCCAGGGCCAAGGAGGCGGCCATCCGCCTGGCAGCGGTCAAGGGCGACGTGAAAGACCGGGCCATCGCCGAGATCGCCCGGTCCCTCGAGCGGAATGCCGGGGAGATCGTGGAAGCAAACCGTTCGGACCTCGAACGGTCGGAACGCGAGCGGTTGGCACCGCCGCTCCTCAAGAGGCTTCGCTTCGACGAGGCCAAGATCGCCGAGGCCTGCCGGGGCCTGGAGAGCCTGGCCGGCCTGGACGATCCCGTGGGCAGGACCCTCCGGGCCGTGGAGCTGGATAAGGGGCTGGAGCTATTTCAGGTGACCTGCCCCATCGGGGTCATCGGCGTCATCTTCGAGTCCCGGCCCGACGCGCTCGTACAGATCTCCTCGCTCTGCCTCAAGAGCGGGAACGCGGTCCTTCTCAAAGGGGGAAGCGAGGCGTCCGAGACCAATCGGATCCTGGCGGGGCTCATTGCAGATGCGAGCCTCGGGGCGGGGATTCCCGAAGGCTGGGTGGGGCTTCTGGAGACCCGGGAGGACGTCGCCGGCATGCTGTCCATGGACGAGCAGATCGACCTGATCGTTCCCAGGGGCAGCAACGCATTCGTCCGCCACATCATGTCCAACACGAACATTCCCGTGCTCGGGCATGCCGACGGGATCTGCCACGTCTTCGTGGACAGGGAAGCCGACCCGGATCAGGCCCTGCGGATCACCGTGGACAGCAAATGCCAGTACGTGGCCGTCTGCAATGCGGCCGAGACCCTCCTGGTGCATGCGGGAATCGCGCCCACGTTCCTGCCCATGGCCCGAAAGGCGCTCGAAGCGAAGGGGGTGGAGATCCGCGGTTGCGAACGGACCCGGGAGATCATCGACGCGGTGCCTGCGACGGAGGAAGACTGGCGCACCGAGTATCTGGACCTGATCCTGTCCGTCCGGGTGGTGGACAGCCTGGACCAGGCCGTCGAGCACATCAACCGGTACGGGTCCGGCCACACGGACGTGGTGGTGACCGTCGACCGCGAGCGCGGGGTCCGGTTCATGGACCGGGTGGACTCCGCGGACGTGTTTCTCAACTGCAGCACCCGGTTCAGCGACGGTTTCCGCTACGGTCTCGGGGCCGAGGTGGGGATCAGCACGAACAAGATCCACGCACGCGGACCCGTGGGTCTGGAAGGGCTCGTGATTTACAAGTGGCGCCTTTTCGGGGACGGGCAGATCGTGGCCGACTACTCGGGGGAGGGTGCACGGCGCTTTACGCACAAAACCATCGGGTGATGCAGCTTTACAGGCGTTTCAGTCAGGCTCCTATCCCGCCACGCCCCAGCGCTCGAGCTTGTTGAATGCATCCTCTGCGGCCCCGCGCAGGGTGTCCAGAGATAGGGGTTGGTGAAGACGTCGTCGAACCCGGCCTTCCGGCTCGGGCAGTCCCCTCCCGCCATTGGCCGGATGATCCGGGGGCCATCCGGGAGAGTGCAAAGGGTCGGTTCATGGAAAGATGCGGCTCCTTACGGAGCCGGCTCCCGGGGCTCCTCGGGAATGCGGTAGCGCCTTCCGCGCACACGCACGAACGTGCTCTCATCCCCGTCGAACTCCAGGAGATCGGCCATCCGCACCAGAGCGTTCTCTGTGAATCGCACACGATGCTCTCCCAGCCGCGTGTAGAGAACGTCGTCTCGAATGAACAGCTTGCGCGGCCTGAGCGGCTCGCGGCGTCCCGTGTTCAGTACCAGGACCACGTCGTCCCCTTTGATCACGTCGAAGACGAAAAGGGCCGTGTCCTCGCAGGGAAAGTAGACCTTTTCGCGGATGCCGGCATGGTCCTGAACCAGGTGGTAGCCGTGCTCGTCCTTTCGAATGCACGAGTGGAAGTAAGCGATGATGCGGGGATTCTCGAACCGCCCCTGCTCCACGTGCTGCCAGTGACCGCGTGCATCCAGGCCGAACACGGCCTGCTCCCTGGGAATGATCCGTTCCTTGCGCTTCTTGCCCAAGCCATCCTCCCCGGGCTCCTGTGAGCCGGCCCCGGTCAACCCGCTCCGGCACGGCCCGCTGCGAGCCGGGCGGGGGTGCGGAAAAGGGCTCCTGCGAGCCTCGCAAGCCCCCAGAGCACAATCAGCGGAAGGACGATCGTCTGCAGAAGGAACACGATCATCAGGCTGGTGATGTGATCGATTCCCGCCTCCACCGTATCCTGGAGCGCGTCCAGCCTGGCCTGGATGTTCAGGGTCTCGCGTGTTCCCTCGTACTTCCTCCGCAGCTGGTCCAGCAGACCGTCGTTTTGAACTGCCTCGCCCTCGGGTTGGACGATCGGCCTGCGGACCTTTCCCCGGATCACCTCCAGGTTCTCTGTGGATTCCGTGTACCGGTCGGCCAGGAAGGCGTTGTAGATCGCCTGGCCCGTCACGCCGACGACAGGGATGCAGAACCGGACCACCACCGAGACGATGAGGAGCCGAACGGCCAGGGAGTTCAGGCCCGCCCCGCCGGCCCGCGGGATCCAGAGCCCTGCAAGGAGCAGGACCATGGAGACCGATACGAGCACGCGAAAACCGATCCAGGCTCCGATCTCCATGAGGACGCTCTGGATGCCCAGGGACACCGTGCTGAGAAGCATGACCCATGAAAACCGCTCGATCAGGTCGTTGATGGGATCGAGCACTTCGCCCACGGAGAGGCTCAACCCCATGCCGGCCGGTGACACGGCGAGCTCCGTACCCTGGACGGTGGAGATGGCCGCGTTGAGCATGCGGGCGACCGCGTAGGTGGCCAGGGCCTTTTTCACCGCCCCGTCATAGTAGGCCGACGCATCCGTGTCCAGGCGGGAGATGGGCGTGCGTGCGGCGAGGCCGTCCAGACCGGCCGTGACGGAAAGGAGGGCCACGACGATGGCGAGCCCGCTCAGCAGGAGCTTCTTGTTCACTGGCGACAGGGAGGGTGGATTCATGGCCGATCCCGCTCGATGGATGGGTTCCTCCGCCCATCATGACGGTTCCGGATGGTCGCGGCAAGGGATTTTCCTTTTCCGGCAGGCGTTCGCCCTTTTCATGCAGACCCGTTTCGTTTATCCTGGCAGGCACGTCCATTGCGGCGCCGCCCGCCGGCGCGGTGAGCCGCCACCTCCTGCGAGCCGATATCGTGGAACGGAAAAGCCCGCCCTTTTGGAAAAGCAAGCCTCTGGAGCTGATGTCTCCGGAGGAGTGGGAGTCCATCTGCGACAGATGCGGAAACTGCTGCCTGGAGAAGCTCGAGGACCGGGAGAGCGGAGAGGTGCGGGTGATCCCGGTGGCGTGCGAGTACCTCGACACCGCCACGGCCCGCTGCCTGGTTTACGCCGACCGAACGCTGGTCAGCGGGGACTGCATCAACCTTACCCCGGAGACCCTTCAGGAAATCGACTGGCTTCCCGAAACCTGCGCCTACAGGCTGCTGACCGAAGGCCGCGACCTTCCCTGGTGGCATCCGCTGGTCTCGGGAGACCCGAGGACCGTGCACGATGCCGGCATCTCCGTGCGGGACCGCGTCCTGCCGGGGAGACACATCCACCCCG
>JAIPEI010000052.1 GCA_021737245.1 Deltaproteobacteria bacterium
CTTCCTCATGGGGCGGGAAAACCTGGACCGGATGGCCTGCAGGCCCACCGTATGGGTCCCCACAACCTGCACCATGTCCGCCTACGCCCGCACGCTTCCGCCCGGCACCAAAGAGGCCGCCGGGGCCGCACAATACCTCGAGCACCAGGTTCGGCAGCTGCGTGAGGCCGTTCAGGCGGGGGTCCGTGTGGCCCTGGGAACCGACTCGGGCAGCCCGGGTGTTCATCACGGGCCGGCCGTGTCCGAGGAGCTTGGACTCCTGATGCAGGCGGGGATGACGGCTGAGGAAGCCGTCCGCTCCGCAGCCTGGAACGGGGCCGCCCTGCTGGGGCTCGAGGACCGCCTGGGAAGGTTGACGCCCGGCATGCCGGCCACCTTCCTGGTCGCCCGGGGCGGACCGGACCGCCTTCCGGACAGCCTGGGGCCGCCCCTTTCGGTGTACATCGAGGGCGTCCGCCGGGTCCCGGCTTAGTGGGCGCTACTCGCCGGCGTCCACCAGGTAGTCGCCGAGCTTCTCCTTCAGAGAATCGGGCCAGTCCTCCGAGTAGAGAGACGCCTTGACCTCATCCTTGGTGAGCCGATCCAGGACCTCCCCGGGAAGGCTTCTCAACGCCTCCAGCCTTTCTGGATCCGGCTTGTTGCCGGCCTTCTCTTCGGTCATGACAGCCTCCCAGTCCTTCCACGTCGCCGGCGTGGACGGTCCCCGTCGTCCTTCATCTCACGCTTCCTCCGCGTCTTTCCCACCCTCTCCCTCCGGGTGCGCTTCCCAAGGAAGCGACCGACAGCCTCCCGCCGGCCGCTTCATGAACACCAGGGCTTCCCGGGCCCCGCTTGACACCCCTCGGTACAGGTTTCATACTGATGTAACGGCGCAGCCGGTGTGGGAAACAGAATCCCCGGAGAACCCCTCATGGAAGACGGAGACGTTCAAGTCTATTTTCATCCCAACGCGGAAATCCGCTCCTACCTGACGTTGCAGAGTATCACAAAACCCCGGGTGGAGGCATTCGCGCCCCCTCTCGATGTGGATCCGGACGGCCTGACCGCAAAGCTGGGCACCATCGGGGCCCAGACCGTCCGCGAGCTCCTGGGGGTGCCCGGTGTGGCGCGGATCCGCATCAAGCCGAAGGAGGTCCGCATTCAGAAAACCGGGCACGCCTCCTGGGACGACATGGAGGGCGACATTCTCCGAATCATGAAGCGGGCGGTTCGAAAGAGCCGGATGCATGTCGCCAAACGGTGATTGATGAAGCGCGAAAGGCCTTCTCGAGCGCGCAGGGGGAGAAGGATCGGAACGCCCTAGCCCGCGCTCTTCATTCCCAGGTCGAAGGCCTTCAGATTGGAATCCAGAAAGGCCTTCTTCGTGGAGGTGGAGATCGTCTCCTTCATCCCGTCCGCCGTAACGGCCAGGGCGCCCGAGCCGATCAGGGCGCCGAGCATGACCATGTTGAGGCTCAGGGGGTTGCCCGCCTCCTCGGCCAGGTCGTTTCCGCGGAGCGCGATGACCCGGCTCACCTTGCCCGAGATCAGGTCCATCATCTCGTCGACCGGGGGGTAGGTTCCCTGCCCGACCGACACGGTGAACGGCGGCAGCGGCTGCAGGTTCGTGATGACCAGCGATTCCCTGCTGCACTTCCCGATGGTTCGAAGGGTCTCCAGGGGTTCGAAGCCCACCAGCACATCGGCCTCCCCGTTGGATACAATGGGGCTCGTAACGTCTCCCATCAGGACGGCCGACTCCACAACGCCGCCCCGCTGGGCCATGCCGTGAATCTCGCTGACGACGGCCGGAATGCCGGCGGCCAGCGCGGCTTCGCCCAGAAGGCGCGACGCCAGCAGATTGCCCTGCCCCCCGACACCAACGAATACACATCTCTTTGTGTCCATCTTGATCTCCTCGCTGCGGAAAACGTGTCAACGGATGACGGCCGCTCTCACTCACGTCCGGCCGGAGCCTAGTCCTTTACGGGAAGGATGGCGTTCTCCGGGCAGACCTGTGCGCACACCGCACACCCGATACAGAGATTCTTGTCGATCACGACCTTCTCTTCCTGCAGGTACATGGCCGGGCAGGCCAGGTAGTTGATGCAGTCCCGGTGGTTCTTGCACTTGTCGTAGTTCACCCGGAAAGGCTTGGTCTTGCGCATCTGCCCGGTCGCCCTGGCGAAGAGCGGACAGAGCTCCTCGGAGATGACCACGGAAACCCCGTCGTAGTCCTTAGACGCCTGAATGGCCTCGATGGTCTTGTTCACCTTGAACGGCTTCACCAGGTGAACGTCCTTGACGCCGCAGCCCCGGACCACCTCCTCGATGGACAGCCGGGTGCGTTCAATGCCCATGGCCTCCGCGTTTACGCCCGGATGGGGCTGGTGGCCGGTCATGGCCGTGGTGCCGTTGTCCAGGACCACCAGGGTGAACTTGTGGTTGTTGTGGACCGCGTCGATCAGGCCGGTGATGCCCGAGTGGAAGAAGGTGGAGTCCCCGATGAAGGAGACGACCTTCTGGTCGCTCGCGCGGGAGAACCCGCAGGAGGAGCTCACCGAGGAGCCCATGCAGATGAGGTAGTCCGCCATGGAGATGGGCGGGAGCAGCCCCAGGGTGTAGCAGCCGATGTCCGTGGGGTGGATGGCGTCGGGCCCGTAGGCCTTTTTCACGGCGTAGTAGGTGGCGCGGTGGGGACAGCCGGCGCACAGGTTGGGCGGACGGCCCGGAAGCTGGGGAAGATCGGAGAGATCCACCGGGGCGCGGCCTTTGTACTCCATGCCGAAGTAGTCCGCCACGGCCTTCCGGACCATGCCCGGGTCGTACTCGTAGAGCTTGGAGAAGCCTCCCACGCCCTTGCCCCGGATGGGGATGGTGATGCCGTTCTCCTGGGCGATGGCCTTGATGTCGGTCTCCATGACCGGCTCGAGCTCCTCGACCACCAGGACCTTGTCCACCCCCTTCAGGAACCCGGTGATCCGGTCCCTGGGCAGCGGCCAGGACATACCCACTTGCATGAAGCGGACCTTGTCCTCGATACCCAGTTCGCGGATGGCGTCCCTCGCGTAGTTGACGCTCACCCCGTTGGCCACGATGCCCCACTTGCCGTCCCCCGTGATCCGGTTCTCGGGCCAGCCCTCCGACCTGGCGGCGGCCTTCCCGTACTTTTCCAGGAGAAGCTTGTGCAGGTTCCGGGAGACCGCGGGCACGGTCACGAAGTGGAACGGGTTCTTCTGAAACTCGCCCTTGGTCCGGATCGGCTTGAGCTCACCGAGCTTCACGGCGCCCCGGACGTGGTTCAGCCTCGTGGTGGTCCGGAGAATGACCGGCAGCTCGAGCTCCTCGGAGAGCTCGAAGGCCGCTATGGTCATGTCCTTCATCTCCTGTGTGCTCGTCGGCTCGAGCATCGGGAGGCCCGAGAGCCTGGCATAGAACCGGTTGTCCTGCTCGTTCTGGCTCGAGAACATGAACGGGTCGTCCGCGTTGACGATGACCATGCCCCCCTTGACGCCCACATAAGCCAGGGTCATGAGCGGATCCGCCGCCACGTTCAGGCCCACGTGCTTCATGGTGACCATGGTGCGCAGCCCGCAGGCCGCCGCTCCCGCACCCACCTCGAGCGCGACCTTTTCGTTGGTGGAGTACTCGAAGTACAGGTCTGTCTCCTGGCTGATGCGGAAGAACTGTTCGGGAATCTCGGAAGAGGGCGTCCCTGGGTAGCACGTGGCAAAAGAGAGGCCCGCTTCCAGGGCACCGCGGGCAATGGCCTCGTTGCCCAGCAACAGCATCTCTTTCCCTGGAGAGTCGGTCAATAGTTTGTGCATTTTGTCCCCCTGCGTGTTCTTGGTTTCTCCGTCCGTCGGGTTGCACGCGCCGCGTGCCGGTCAAACGGCCGGATGGTTTCCGGCTTACAGCTTGAAGCTCTCGGACATGCCCCCGTACTTCTTTCGAAGCTTGGGTTTTTCAATCTTACCTGTGGGGTTTCGAGGCACCTCGTCGAAGAAGACCTTTCGGGGGCGCTTGTATCGGGGCAGCCCCTCGCAGTATTGAAAGACCTCCTCCTCGGTCATCTCCTTGCCCGGCTTCACCTTGATGATGGCGGCGGTGATCTCTCCCAGCCGCTCGTCCGGGATGCCGATAACGGCTGCGTCCTGGATCTTGCCGTTGTCCATGAGAAAATCCTCGATCTCCACGGGGAAGATGTTTTCCCCACCCGTGATGATCACGTCCTTCTTCCGGTCCACCAGCCAGATGAACCCGTCCTCGTCGAAGCGCGCCATGTCCCCGGTCAGGAGCCACCCGTCGAACAGCGTGCTGTTGGTGGCCTCGGGATTCTTGTAGTACTCCTTCATCACGCACGGTCCCTTGACCATGAGCTCGCCGGGCTCGCCCCCGGGCACCTCCCGGAGCTCTGTGTCCACGATCTTGCACTCCCAGTCGAATCCCGGTACGCCGATGGCCCCCACCTTGTGCAGGTTCTCCATGCCCAGGTGGACGCAGCCCGGGCCGGTGGTCTCGCTCAGGCCGTAGTTCGTGTCGTAGTTGTGGTGCGGGAACACCTTCTTCCAGTTCCTGATCAGGCTCGGAGGGACGGGCTGTGCCCCGATGTGCATGAGGTGCCACTGGTCGAGTTCGTAGTCGGAGAGCTTGATGTCTCCGTTCTCGATGGCGATGAGGATGTCCTGGGCCCAGGGCACGAGAAGCCAGACAATGGTGCCCTTTTCCTCGGAGACGGCCTCCAGGATCCACTCCGGCTTGATCCCCTTGAGGATGACGGCCGGCGCCCCCACGATGAAGTTGCCGAACCAGTGCATCTTCGCGCCGGTGTGGTAGAGTGGAGGGATGCAGATGAAGTTGTCTTCGTGGGTCTGGTTGTGGTGGCGGTTCTCGACGATGCAGGAGAACTCCAGGTTGCGGTGGGTGAGGAGGATCGGCTTGGGCTGGCCTGTGGTGCCGCTCGTAAAGTAGAGCGCCGCCTCGTCCAGGACCGAGAGAGGCGCACCCGGGTCTTCGTTCGTACCGCCCGCCAGAAAATCCCGGTATGCTTCGGCATACTCGGGCTTCAGCTCGTCCGGGCCGACGAAGACGAAGGTTTCCACCGCCGGAATCTCCGGACGAATGGCGTCGATCCGGTCGATGAACTCCTCGCCGAAGAGGAGGGCCTTTCCCTCGGCAATGTCGATGCAGTATCGGATGTCGTCCGCGAGGAAGCGGAAGTTCAAGGGCACCACCCAGGCGCCGGTCCGCAGGATACCGAAATATACCGGGAGCCACTCCAGGCAGTTCATCATCAGGTGAACCACCTTGTCTCCCCTTCCGATTCCCCGTGCCGTCAGGGCGGTGGCCACCCGATTGGCCTGCTCGTCGAACTCTTTCCAGGTGATCTCACGTCTCAGGTTCTTTGCCGGCTCCCGTTCCACGAGAGCCACCTCATCCCCATATCTCCTGGCGTTGCGCGCCAGTATCTCCGTGATGATCATGCTCCCCCCTCGAAAGCTATATTTTAGCTACAACGTAACGTTTAGCCGAAGGCCGGAGGGCTGTCAAGAAAATTTGCCGACAGTAGGGATAGATGCGCTTTCCAGGCAGGAAACGCATCGACCCGATGCGGTTCACGGAGATCGACCGGCTTCCGAAGGCCGTCCCAGGGAGAGATCCTTTGAAAGCGGCGGGCGGCTACTCGAGCAATCCCTCGGTGAATGAGAGAAAAGGGGAGTCGGGGTACTCTCCGGCCAGCGTCTCCTGGGTCTCCCGGGCCTTGTCCAACGAGCCGTTCAGCCGGTGGAGCCGGACGAGGCGCACCAGGGCCTGATCCCGCAGAAAGGTTTCCGGGTCCTCTGCTAGAGGCCTGAGCTCCTCAACAGCGGCCTCGTAGTCCTGCCTGGCCTCATAGCAGGCGGCGAGGGCGAAGCCGGCCATGATCACGTAGGACTCGTTTTCACGGTTCTCCTCCTGAAACCGGCGGTAGAGCGAGATCGCTTCGTCCACCTTGCCTTCCTGGAATCGCAGCCGGGCCAGTTGGGGAAGGGCCAGACTGCTCACGCGGGCCAGGCCGTAATCCGAGCTCACCTGCTCGAACAGCTCGGCCGGGAGCTCGGGGGATGTGAGCTCCTCCTCCGAGGCCTCGGTCTTGCGAAGCTCGTAGTACGCCTTGTTGTAAGCTTCCTGGCCTTTCCTGTCCTCGTAGCCGAGATACCACGAGACGCCGAGATAGCCGAGGAGGAGCACAACGGCCGCCACCCCGGCGAAGATGAACGCCTGACTGTGTTCCTGAACATAGGCCACGGCGCGTTCACTGAACGTCATGAACTCGTCCGGCCCCTTGAGAAGCTCTTTCCTGCTGATCTTCTTGGCCATGGATGCAATCCTCGATTGGGTCGCAAAAGGCCCGAAGCCTCGAGATCCGCCCCCACGGAACCGGAATAGAGTACGGCGCTTCCAGCGGCGGCTGAGCGGGTTTTTGCGGGCCCGTCAATCCCTTGTGAAAATGGGACCTCTGAGTAACAAATGGACCCCTGCGAGTCAAGGCAAAAACCCGGCCGGGGCGTCTCGAACGACATCGCTCCGTTCAGCGAAAAGAATGCTTGAAATTTCAGCCCGCCTGCATCAAGCTTCGAAAAACCATTCGTACCATGACCACGGGCGAATCGCGCGTTTCCTGAAGCCGTCCGCCCTCCGGACCCACTGCATGCGGCGTTTCGAATCATGATGGAGTCGCCGGGAGCCTGGAACCCGGTCATCCGCCCTTGTGAATCCCAAGGGTGCCGCGCTTTCCCGCGGCGGCTGAGCGGATTTTTGCGAGACCGTCAATCATGGACTTCAGCCCAGAAGCATGGCTTCCATTCCTCCGGGGCCTGCCCAACGGCGTCATCTACCTGATGCTCGGATTGAGCGCCCTGGTGGAGAACCTGATTCCCCCCATCCCGGGCGACACCATCATCGCCATGGGAGCGTTCCTGGCGGGCACCGGGCGGATCACCTTCACCGGGGTCTACGTGTCGACCACGGTGGGCAGCCTGGCGGGCTTTCTCACGCTTTTCGCCGTGGGGACCTTCATCAGCCGGCGCTTTCTCCTGGAAAAGAACTACCGCTGGTTCAGCGCCCGGGACATCCTCCGGGCCGAGGATTGGTTTCGAAGATACGGCTATCTCCTCGTGCTCCTCAACCGGTTCCTGCCGGGAGCCCGGAGCGTCGTGTCCGTTGCAGGGGGAATCAGCAGGCTCAGGGTCCTTCCCGTCACCGCGCTCGCCTTCCTGAGCTGCGCGGCGTGGAACGGGATCTGGATTTTCATGGGGTACTCCCTGGGCACCCGATGGGAGCTCGTGGAAGAGGGTGTCTCCAGCATCATGACCCGTTACAACGCGGTAATGGCCATCCTCGGCGGCCTGTTCGTCCTGGCCCTGATCCTGTTTCGATTCCTGCGAAAGCGCCGCTGAAAAACGTCCTCCCGGCGCCACCCCCCCCTCACACCTTGTAAAACGTCTCGTCGAACCCCGGCTTCCCCTTGTAGCGTTCGGCCAGGTTTCGCCGAAACGCCATGAGCCCGGACTCGTCCGCCTCGATCCCGCACGACCTCAGGGCGTCCGTGACATCGTCGAGGCCGGGAGGGCAGCCCTTCACGAGCACGGTCTCACGGATGCCCGGAGCGTGCCGGTTCGCCTTGATCATGCAGTTGCCCACCAGAAGGGTCTTGTTCGCCTCCCCTGAAGGCCGGGCCGCCTTGCCCGTGAGGATTTCGATCTCGTTGAACGGCTCTCCCCGGTACGCCGCCATGATCAGGACCAGGATGGGGCTGTACAGCCCGGAACAGCCCGTGCACAGGGTGGCATCGTACTTGGGAAGCCTGATCCCCTGAACGCCCAGGCGATCCCACGCCCGGGGGCCCGTGTCGTCGGCACGCCACGTGTTGTCCCACTTCAACGGCTTCCGCACGGAATCGATGTCATCCCCGGGGCGGAGCACAGGCTCCGGGTCTGTGGAACGTGCCCGCCTCCCGGCGCAGAGGCGCAGGTGGGGAATCGCACCCGGATCGAAGCCGGCCGCCGCAGCGCCGACCAGATCGGCGGAGAGAGGATCGGTCGAGGCGATCAGCGCGTTCATCCTCACGGCCGTACCCGTGTAGAACGGGCCCTTTTCCAGGCCGTAGATGCCGTCGATCACCGTCAGGTCCGGAGTCAGCTTCTCCACGAACCGGGCGAGATATCCGTCCAGACCGCCGTCGGCGGCGTGGCACGCCTTGCGGGACTTCATGGACAGGCACCCCTTGAGGTTCTTCAATCCCAGGGAAACAACCGCCTGGTTGTGGGTCTTCAATACGGGCATGTTGATGAGCACGTCCGCCGAGAGGGCGGGTTCGGAGATTTCCAGGGTGTAGTCCCCGAAATCCTCCCGGCTGAAGGGCTCCCGGTGAAGGTCCAGGAGCCGGACCCCGTATCGCTTCGCGAGCTCGCCATACCCCAGCGCCTCAAACACCTCCGCCGTGGGCACACCGAAGTTCCTCCCGTAGACGGATCCCTCGCCGATGGTGATGGATTCGACCCCGTGCTCCTTGAGCAGGAGTACCATGTCGTGAACGAGGCGGGTCGTGGTAACGACGCCGTAGAGGGGTATGGGGAAGCTCTCGTCCAGGGCCACCAGGTTGGGCTTGATGAAAGTCCGATCGCCGGCGCCGAGCCCCTTGAGCCCGCCGCACTTCTCGACCAGGGCCCTCAGGGAGCCGGGAGACGACTCGTAACGGAGGATGCCCGCTGGTTGAATTTTCAAGTCCGTCATCCTTTTCCGCGAGGAAAAAATCCGGGCCATGGGCCCGGCTCGGGTGAGTCTCGTTGAGGGGGATGCAAACCGCCGCCTGTGAGAAATGCGCGCCGTGGGCTCTCCGGCGGCACGCGGCTACCCCCCGTGTTGAAAGGAGCCGGAATTCAGGATGCATCGATCCTGTTCCTTTTCCAACTCGTTGATCCGTCTCCGCATTTCTCTGAGCTCCACATCTTTCGCACGAAGCTCCGCGTCGTTCTTGCAGGGCCGGAACTCCATCTTGTTGTACTTCTTCTTCAGCCGCTTGATCTCCTTGCGAAGATCCTTGAGCTTCTTTTTCGTCTGCTTGTCGATCATAGCGGCGGCCCGTGTGGTCCGGCGACTCGACAGGGAAGGTCACCCTCGAGGACGGAAAGGGAAGGATCGGTCAGTAACCTGTCGTTCCTATAAAACAAATCCCGCAAAATTGCAAGGCTCCGGACAGCCGGGCCTTCTCTTTTGCAGCCCTCGCTTTATTTTCGCTTTTCGGTGTCCGCCACGACCGACCGCACCGCCCGGCCCAGGGAGTACCAGATCGTCAGGAGGGTCCGTGTCCCGGCCTCGAACAGGAGCTCGGTTGTCCCACCCGGAGCCGGGTCCTCGGCCTTCGGGCCGGAAGACCCACGCCCTCCTCCGCCCCCATCCCGCTCGAAATGCCGCTCCAGCGTCTCGTAGGCGACATTCAGCTGCTTGGACTTCTCCTCGGCCCTCCGCCTCAGCCCGGGATCGCCGGCGAACCGGTCTGGATGCCACACGCGCACCAGCTCCCGGTAGGCCCGGCGGGCCTCCTCCATGGAAGCACCCTCCCCCAGCTCGAGGAGCTGCATGCAGCGCCTGACGTCCATCAGATCACCCTTTGCCGGCCTGGGCCTTTTCGATCCTGGCCCAGGAGTCGCGCAGGGGAACGGTGCGGTTGAACACCGGCCGGCCGGCCTCCGAGTCCCGGGTGTCCACGCAGAAGTAACCCAGCCGTTCGAACTGGTAACGGTCGCCCGGCGCCGCCTCCTTCAGGCTCGGCTCCACAGGGCAGGCGGACAGGGTCTCCAGGGAATCGGGGTTCAGGAGCGACTTGAAATCCTCTCCCTCAGGCACGTCCGCCGGGTTCGGCCGGTTGAAGAGCCGGTCGTACAACCGCACCTCGCTCTCGACGGCGTGCCGGGCGGATACCCAGTGGATCGTTCCCTTCACCTTTCTCCCGTCGGGCGCGTCCCCTCCCCGGGTCTCCGGGTCGTAGGTGCACCTCAGCTCCGTCACCTCCCCGGTCGTCTCGTCCTTGACCACCTCCCTGCACGTAATGAAGTAGGCATAACGGAGCCGGACCTCCCGGCCCGGTGCCAGCCGGAAGAACTTTCGGGGCGGGTCCTCCCTGAAGTCGTCCCGCTCGATGTAAATCTCCCGCGAGAACGGGACGGTTCTCGTGCCCATGGAGGGATCCTCGGGATTGTTCACGGCCTCGAGCTCCTCCGTCCTGTCGTCGGGATAGTTCTCGATCACCACCTTGAGCGGCCTGAGCACCGCCATGACCCGGGGCGCAATGCGGTTGAGATCCTCCCGGACGCTGTACTCCAGCAGCGAGAGATCCACCGTGCTCTCCTTCTTGGCCACACCGATCCGCTCGCAGAACGACCGGATGGAGGCGGGTGTGTAACCGCGCCTGCGCAGCCCGCTGATGGTGGGCATCCTCGGGTCGTCCCAGCCGCCCACGTATCCTCCCCGGACGAGCTCGAGGAGCTTCCGCTTGCTCATGACCGTGTAGCTCAGGTTCAACCGGGCAAACTCGATCTGACGGGGGTGAAACACGCCGAGTTGCTCGAGGAACCAGTCGTACAGGGGGCGATGGTCCTCGAACTCCAGGGTGCAGAGGGAGTGGGTGATCTCTTCCAGGGAGTCGGACAGGCCGTGGGCGAAGTCGTACATGGGATAGACGCACCATGCGTCCCCGGTGCGGTGGTGCGGGGCGTGCATGATGCGGTAGATGACCGGGTCTCGCATGTTCAGGTTGGGGGAGGCCATGTCGATCTTCGCACGGAGGACGTGCTCCCCTTCCTTGAACTCCCCCCTTCGCATACGTTCGAACAGATCAAGGTTCTCCTCGACGGACCGGTTGCGGAAGGGGCTCTCCCTGCCCGGCTCGGTGAGGGTGCCGCGGTGCTCGCGGATCTCCCCGGGGCTCAGGCTGTCCACGTAGGCCTTGCCGTCCCGGATGAACTGGACGGCATAGGCGTGGAGCGGCTCGAAGTAATCCGAGGCATAGAAGAGCCGGTCGTCCCAGTCGAACCCGAGCCACCGGACGTCCTCTTGGATGGAATCGACGTACTCCACCTCCTCCTTGGTCGGGTTCGTGTCGTCGAACCGGAGGTTGCAGAGTCCCCCGAACTCGCGGGCGAGCCCGAAGTTCAGGCAGATCGACTTGGCATGGCCGATGTGCAGGTAGCCGTTCGGTTCGGGCGGAAACCGGGTGTGAACGCGGCCTCCGTTCTTCCCGTTCCGCACGTCCTCGTCGATGATGCTCCGGATGAAGTGCTGTCCTGGGGCTTTACCGGGGTTGGCCATGGATTTCCACTCTCCTTGGATAGCAACGCCCCGCGCTTGGGTGCGGCGCGGGGCGTGCGTTGCGAAGACCGTCGGCGGGGCTCCCCGCGGGCCGTCATTGGGGATACATGCACTCGATCTCGTCGCAGTACTTTTCCTCGATCACCCGCCGCTTGCACTTGAGGGTCGGCGTGAGCTCGCCCGTCTGCTGCGTCCACTCGTCGGGAAGGAGGCAGAACTTCCGGATCTGCT
Source organism: Deltaproteobacteria bacterium (assembly GCA_021737245.1). Lineage (GTDB taxonomy): Bacteria > Desulfobacterota > DSM-4660 > Desulfatiglandales > HGW-15 > JAIPEI01. The sequence continues at coordinate 11,560 of JAIPEI010000052.1, forward strand.
CAGCCCGCGCGAAGGGACGCATATACTTGTCGATCACCTTTTCGAAGAGGTGCTGGACCTTCTCGTCCTTCACGAGCTCCTCGCGGCTCCGGTAGGATACGCCTACCTTGTCGGCCCACTTGGTGAGCTCCTCGAAGTTCGGCACGATGAGTGCGGACAGGAACTTCCTTCGATCCCCGATCACGCTCACCTGCTCGACGAACCTGGATCCCTTCAGGGCGTTCTCGAGGTTCTGCGGGGCGATGTTCTTGCCGCCCGCAGTGACGATGATCTCCTTCTTCCTCCCCGTGATCATCAGGCACTGGTCCTCGTCCACCCTGCCGAGGTCGCCCGTGCAGAAGAACCCGTCCTCGGTCAGGACCTCTCTGGTGGCCTCCTCGTTCTTGTAGTAGCCGAGCATGACCTGGGGTCCCCGAATCAGAATCTCCCCGTCGTCCGCGATCTTGATCTCCGTGTCCTTCACCGGCGGCCCGACCGTTCCCGGCTTGATCATGCCCGGCCGATTCACGTTGGTGACGGGCGTGGTCTCGGTCAGGCCGAAGCCTTCCAGCACCGTGATCCCCATCCCGAGAAAGAACTCGGCGTCCGAGACGGACAGGGGTCCGCCGCCGGAGACGGCGAACTTCAGCCGGTCCATGCCCAGGGCCGCCTTGAGCTTGGAGAAGATGAGCTTGTCGGCCATCGCGTGCCTGCACTTGAACCAGCCCGCTCTCTCCTTGTCCTCGCACACGTACGACAGGTTGTCCCTGGCCACGCCGATGGCCCAGCCGAACAGGCCCCGCTTGACGGGAGAGGCCTCGCCCAGCTTGGACAGGATCCCCGCGTGGATCTTCTCGTAGAGCCTGGGCACGCTGACGATGATCGTCGGGCGGACCTCGGCCAGGTTCTCCTGGATCTTGGAGAAATCCTCGGCAAAGTAGACCGTGGCCCCGATGCCCACGGCGAGGTAGTAGCCGGCGGTCCGCTCCAGGGAGTGGGACAGGGGCAGGAAGGAGAGGTATATGTCCTCGTCGCCCAGGAGGTGGCTGAAATCGTCCAGGATCTGGTGGACGTTGGAGACGAAGTTGCCGTGGCTGAGCATAACGCCCTTGGGCGGACCCGTGGTGCCCGAGGTGTAGATGATCGAGGCGAGATCCTGCGGGCGGATGGCCTTCAATCTGCGGTCGAACTCCTCCCGGTTGTCCTGCCTCCGGCCTTCCTCCAATGCCTCGGCAAAGCCGATGACGCCCTCGGGCTTCTCCGGCACCTCGTCCAGCACCACGACGGCGTCCAGCTCCGGAAGCCGGTCGCGCACCTTGACCACCTTCTCCATGTGCTCCTGTGTCCCCACGAAGCAGATGCGGGACCCGGAGTGCTCCAGAACGTACTGTGCCTCCTCCGAGGAGTTCGTTGCATAGATGGGCACGTTCACCGCCCCGATGGAGAGAATCGCCAGGTCGACCACCCACCACTCCCAGCGGTTCTGGGAAAACAGGGCCACATTCCGGCCCGGCTCGATGCCCCTGGAGATCAGGAACGAGCCGATCGCCCGGACCATCTCGTCCATCCCGCTCCAGGAGATGTCCTGATAGCGGCCGTCCTTCTTGTAGCCCACGCAAGCCCGGTCGCCGTACCTGGCCACCTGCTTCTGGAAGACCGCAGCCATGGAGTTCTCTCGTACTACCTGCAAACCTCCACCTCCGATCATTC
>JAIPEI010000053.1 GCA_021737245.1 Deltaproteobacteria bacterium
GTAGTCCACAGGCGTGTGGCCCAGCTCGTAAGGAATGCAGCCGCCGGACGGTCCGCCGGTCTGAACCGCCTTGAAGTGCTCCTGGCCCGGGACACCGCCTCCGATCTTCTCGATCAGCTCGTTCAGGGGCATGCCCATGGGCACCTCCACCAGGCCCACGTTGTTCACCTTGCCCACCAGGGAGAACACCTTGGTCCCCGTGCTGTGAGGAACGCCCAAACCGGCATACCACTCCGACCCGTTCTCGATGATGAGCGGGACATTGCACCAGGTCTCCACGTTGTTCAGCACCGTGGGCTTGCCCCACAACCCCTCCTCGGCGGACCGGACGTACTTGGGCCTCGGTTCCCCGGCACGGCCCTCGATGGACGTGAACAGGGCCGTGGACTCACCGCAGACAAAGGCCCCTGCCCCCCGATTGACCTGGACGTCGAAAGAGAATCCGCTTCCCAGGATGTCCTCTCCCAGCAGGCCCAGCTCCCGAGCCTGTGCCATGGCGATGTTCAAGTGCTCGATGGCCAGGGGGTACTCGGTTCGCACGTACATGAAGCCCTGGTGGGCCCCCATGGCATAGGCCCCGATGATGAGGCCCTCGAGCAGGGCATGCGGATCGCCTTCCATCAGCGCACAATCCATGAACGCGCCCGGATCGCCCTCGTCACCGTTCACGACCACGTAGATGGGCTCGTTCTTTCTCTCGGCCGCCCGAATGGCGGTCTGCCACTTACGGCCCGTGGGAAACCCGGCCCCTCCCCGACCCCGCAGGCCTGAGGCCTCCATTTCGGCGACCACCTCCTGGGAGGTCATGCTTGCCAGGGCCTTGGCCAGGCCCTTGTACCCACCGGCCGCGATGCTGTCCCTGATATCTCCGGGATCGATGGTTCCAATGCGCCGCATTACGATCTTTTGCTGGTGCTTGTAAAAGGGAATGTCTTCCTGGTGGGCGATGTGCGCCTCCGTCTCGGGATCCTTGTAGAGCAGACGCTCCACCGGTTTTCCTTCCACCAGGCTGGTCTGGACGATCTCTTCGGCGTCCTCCGGTTTTACGTGCTGATAGAAGATCCCCGAGGGCTTCAGGATAACCAGAGGGCCGCGGGAACAGAAGCCGGGACATCCCGTGGCTTTGATCTCCGGAACCACCGACGCATCCAGATTCGCCGCACCGATGGCCTTACGCAGGGCCTCAGCCACCTTCGGGCTGCCGTTGGCCCGGCAGCCGGTGCCGTGACAGACAATGATGTAGGGCCGATCGGGATCCCGCTCAGCCAGCAACTGTTCGCGATAGGACTCGAGCGCGTCCACCGATTCCAGCCGTTGGCTCAGTGTCTCCGCTGTACTGATACGGGTCATGTCTTCCTCCTTATTCCGCGGCAAGCTTCTGGATCGTCCTTTTGAGCTCCCGTGAGGTCACTCGAGAATGGTACTCGTCATCGATCACCGCGACCGGCGAAAGGGCACAGGCGCCCAGGCAGTTGACTGTGTCCAGCGTGAACTTGAGGTCGGGCGTGGTCTCCTCCGGTTGGATTCCCAGCTCCCTGGAAAGGTTCTCCACCAGGCGCTGGCTCCCCTTGAGATGGCATGCCGTGCCCAGGCAGACCTTGATCTCATGCTCTCCGCGCGGCTCCAGGCTGAACGACTTGTAAAACGTGGCCACGGCCCAAGCCTGGGTCATGGGCACGCCGAGATGCTCGCAGATCAGCTTCAGGTTCTCCTCTGAGATGTAGTTGTACTCGGCCTGCACATCCTGAAGCAGGGCGATGAGGTAACGGGGTTCCTCGGGGTACCTCTCCAAAATGGTATCGATGTCTTTGCCTTCCTGTTTCACAACACGATCCTTTCGTCGCAATGATTTTGCTTCATCTGGATCCATGGGTTCACATCCCTGTCCTGCACCCATTTGTGAGCAACAGGCATGCCATAACCTCAAGATAATGATTTTACTGGATTATCTTGAAATCCACGTAGGGAAGAGGACAAGGCATCACGTTTCATCGATGAAACACGTGCCTTGACTTGGAACATTTAACCGTTTGTTTTTGGAGTATAAACTAGGAGAGATCGCTGCGGATGTTTCAATCAGATTGTTTCAGCTGCTTGAAACACATTGGGCATACGGGGTGAAACAGATCCCGTCACCTGCCCGGCCTGCCTTTGATCAGGCGAGGTCGTACATCTTCATCTTCCTCCACAAGGTGCTCCGGCTGATGCCCAGCTGGTGGGCCACCGCTGAACGCCGTCCTCCGGCCTTTTCGAGCGCGCGCTGGATGGTGATTCGCTCGTCCTCCCAGCCCCCGGCGGCGGCCCCCTTCGAGACCGGGCCGCTCCTGTCGGGAATTTGGGAGGCGTCCAGCTCGGGCAGGTGAGAAAGGGTGATGATCGGGCCCTTCACAAACACGAAGGCATACTCCAGGGCGTGCTTCAGCTCCCGGACGTTGCCGGGCCACGGATACCGCCGCAGCAACCTCAGTGCCTTGGGATCCACGCCGCGCACGTTCTTGCCGTACACACGGTTGAACACCTCGAGAAAGTGTTCCATGAGGATGGGAATATCGGAAACCCGGTCCCTCAAGGGCGGAATGTAGACCGGCACGGTGCGCAGCCGGTAGAAGAGGTCTTCCCGGAATCGCCCTCCGGCAACCTCCTGGATCAGCGTCTTGTTGGAAGCGGCGATGATCCGGGAGTCCATTCTGATGGGCCTCGTCCCGCCCACCCGTTCGAATATCCGCTCCTCCAGCACGCGAAGCAGCTTGATCTGGATCTCGGGCTTGATCTCGCCGATTTCATCGAGAAACAGGGTCCCGCCCTTTGCCAGCTCGAAACGGCCCACCTTGTTGCTCGCCGCCCCGGTAAAGGCCGCCTTGACGTGGCCGAACAACTCGGATTCCAGGAGGGTTTCGGCCAGGGCCGAGCAGTTGACCGCCACAAAGGGCCCGCTGGAACGGGGACCCCGTGCGTGGATGGCCTTGGCGATCAGCTCCTTCCCAGTGCCCGACTCCCCTTCGATCAGCACGGTGGCGTCGGACGCGGCCACATCCGGGATCATTCTCAGGACCTTGTGCAGCTCCGGGCTTTGTCCGACGATCTGGGCGGGCTGTTCGCCTAGAGAGACACCCTCCGCCTCGGAGGCCTCGAGCCGGGCAATGGGGCGGAAGGTCTCCACGGCCCCGATCACCAATCCGTGACTGTTTTTCATGACCGATGTGTTGACCAGGATGGAGTGTGCCTGCCCCCCGCGGTCGACAATCCGTACGTCCTGATCCATGCGCACGACACCGGTTTCCATGGTGAGCTTGAGAGGACAGTTGCTCTTGCACAGGTCGCTCCGGAAGATGTCCCAGCAGTTGCGACCCAGGACCTCCTCCCTCTTGAATCCCGTGATCTCCTGCGCCCTGCGGTTGAAGCTCGTGATCCGCCACCGGTTGCTGATCGTGAACACGCCTTCGGCGAGGTTTTCGCACAGCGTGTCATACTCCCACACGGGGCTTCGGTAACGGTCCGGCGTCCCGCTGTCGCCCGGGGCGTGATCCCGGAGGGTGATCAGCACGCCGATCACCTCCTCTCCCTCGCCGTAGAGCGGGTCCATGGAGAACGTCACCGAGACCGGCAGCCCGGACGACAGGTACACCTTGGCGATCAGATTCGACCAGGAATGCCCCTGGAGCACTTCCTCCCAGGCCCGGCGGGCCTCTGCGCGATACTCAGAGGATATGACCTCATCGATTCGAAAGATATCCCCCCGGCGGAGCCTGCGCCGGAGGAGCCGATCGGCCTGGAGGTTCGAGGACATGATCCGGCCGTCCGGGAAGAGGACCAGCACCCCGTCCCCTTCGGGCAGGTCGTCAAACGCCGCATCCGCCTGCGGCAGCTCGTCCCCGGGCATGTCCTGAGGTCGTTCATCGGGTTTCAAGGTCGATCCCCCGGGTTTCAAAGTCATGGTCCGTGAGCAGGGAGGAGATGTTCCAGCAGAGAGCCCGCACCGCCGAAGGGGCCAGTCCGGGCTGAAGCACCCCCTCGCCGTCAACGTACCCGCGATCCGCGGCAATCCCCACCAGGAATTCCAAGTCTTTTCGGGCCTGCCGGTCGCCCGTCTCAACACCCTGCTCGTACAAACGGCAGAGCGTGTTCACGCGAACCACGGAGCAGCGCCTGCAAAACGAGGCGGTCTTCATACGTCCCTGCACCTCGGGCATCCCGCCCCGCCGGAACGCGCCAAGCGGGAATCCATTCGCCGCAGGGAAGCCCTCTGGGAAGTGTTAAGTGGCCAGATTCGCAATGCATTCAAGATAGCGCTTCGACCGCGGCAAGTCAAGGCGGACCCGCCTTTCTCCGACCCGTCCGCATGGAAGCCCGGCCCGGGATGGACAACCCGGGCCGGAGAGGGTAAAAGAAAGGAGAAACCCCCATGGAACGTCGGAGGGGCTGAACGGGAGGCGGGATGGCGCGATCGACGGAGGAGCGTCCGGCGGACGGGTATGGAAGCAACACCGGAATGTGCGGTGACACCGTGGTCATGTCCCTGTTCGTCTCCGGCGGACGGATCACGAGGGCCTCCTTCCGGGTCGACGGCTGTGCGACCACCCTGGCCTGTGCCGCCGCCGCGGCCCGCTTTGCCGAGGGGAAGACGGTCCAGGAGGCGTGGGAGATCGATCCGGCGTACATTCTGGACCTTGTCGGCCCGCTGCCTCCGGAGTCCGAGCACTGCGCCGAGCTGGCCGTAGGCGCCCTATACCTGGCCCTGTCCGACTACCGGGAGAACCGCCGGTCCCCATGGAAAAAGCTCTACCGCAAGGAGTAGCTCCGACCCCGGCACGCCTGTGTCTACCCCTTTGCCTCCTCCACCGTCCTCACATCCCACGCATCAAAATACAGGGATCACCTTATGGATTTCGGGCGAAGATCCGGGGATCCTGAACCCAGGAAATGCCCGGAACCGGGTTGTGCGAGAAAACGGGGTCGCAAGCACCGGTACAGTCGAGAGGAAACAACATGAACGATGTTGCTTTGCAGAAGCAGATCGACGAGCTGGCGGAGGAAGTCAGTCTCGCCGGCGACTACACACAGGCCGGCCTGGAGGAGCTGCGCGCGAGGGTGGATCGGATCAAGCTCGAGATCGTCGCCCTCCGGATGGCCCTCGATGCCGCCCTTCCCTCTTTCTCAACGGAGTACGAACGGTCCTTCGAGAAGGCGCGGCTCGAGGTGAATCCCGAGTCGGACTGAAGCCGGCTCCGGTGGACGCCCGAACCGGGACCCGTATCCCGGGGTTCCTCCGGGCGTGCGGGTACGGGCGGAGCCGGTCGTGGCCTACGGGACGGGGCGGGTGAAGGGCATGAGCATCAGGTGGTGGAGCCTGAGCCTCTCGGGCCTGCGGTAGGCACCCAGGCCGATGGTGATCCCCTCCTGGTTCACATCCAGGACCAGGGTCTCCAGGAAGCGGTCCCACAGCGAAAAGATTACGCCGTAGTTGCTGTCCCGCTCCCGGATCTTCACGGAGTGGTGGATGCGGTGCATGGAAGGGGGGACGAAGAACAGCCAGTAGAACCTCTCGAACGATTCAGAAACCCGAAGGCTCGAGTGGTGGAACTGGGCGCAGAGCACGATCAGGCTCTCGAAGATCACCACGGCCGGGACCGTGGCGCCGAGAAGGTAGATGAGGCCGATCTTGATGACCGCCGACGGCGCCAACTCGCCGATGTGGAAGCGGGTGGCTGTGGTGACGTCCATGTTCAGGTCGGCGTGGTGAACGCGGTGGAACCGCCACAACAGCGGCACCTTGTGATTCAGGAGATGCCACACGTAGAGGATGAAGTCCATGAAGACCACGGCCAGGAGGACCTGGACCCACAGGGGAACGTCCAGCAGCCGGAGCACGCCCACGCCTTCCTTTTCCGCGTAGGCGGCCGTTCCCACCACGGCGGCGCCGAAGGCCAGCCGGAGGACGATGCTGTTGAACACTGTGAGCCCCAGGTTGTCGATCCAGCGCCGCTTTTTCGAGACCGACGGCTCCCGGTAGGGGATGGTCAGCTCCAGGGCCAGGAAGACCAGCAGCCCGCCCCAGAACAGGAGGAGCCGGACGGTGGACTCGCCCATGTCGAACATCAGAACATCTTTTCCGGGGGGCGCCGCTCAGGGACGTAAGGACGGTCGAACGCGCCCTCGTTCCATTCTTTGGACACGTACAGGTTGCAGTAGCAGGAGCCGTACTCCTTCACGTCGGGCTCGCGGTAAACGCAGGGACAGATGATGTCCTTGTCCCTGTCGCGGTCTCCCGAGGCAAGCCGGCAGGGGCAGCACATGTACCCGTAGCGCTCCTTGTTCTTGATGAGCGCCTCGAGGAGCTCCATGACCCGCACCTTGTCCTCGTTGAAGCAGTACCCTTTCGGCTCCTGGACCTTCCGGAGCATCTCGTAGAGTTCCTGGGCGTTTGCACTCATGAAAGTCCCAATGCCTCCTTGATCTCGTCCTCCTTGTAGCCCACGATCACCCGGTCGCCGATGATGATCGTCGGAAAGGAGCAGCGGGGGTTGATCTTGCGCACGTCCTCCAGGATGGCCTGGCGCTCCTCGCCTTCCAGGAGGTCCACGTCGGTGAAGTCGTACTGGACATTGCAGTCGCTCAGGAACCGCTTGGTGGACTTGCAGTGGCTGCACGTGCTCAGACTGTACATCTTGACGTCGGGCTGGTTGTTCATGCAACTCTCCTTGAATGGACGGCCGGGATACCCGGACCGTCGTTTCTTGTTTGACGGATTCGCAAAAATCCGCTCACCCGCCGCTGGAAACATTACGAGTCATTGAAATCCCAGGGGCAAATCTCGAAGCTTCCGGCTTTCTACAACGCCATCTTGTTTGCGTTCCCTGGATTCCGCCAGGACTCTCGACAGGCCCGGCACGGCCTCCTCTCTCCTGCTCCCGGAGCTCGATTGCGTCATGAAACCACTCCGCTCCGGTCGATCCGCTCGAGCGCGCCGGCGGCCAGCTCCCGGATCCGGGCCGACGGAAGGAGGCCCCCCAGGTCGTCCGGGATCCCAGCCTCGTCCTTCAGCAGCCGTTGGAGCCGGGGGCGCGCTTCCTCCATGTCGAGCAGCCCGGCGGCATGGGCGGCCAGGCCCCGGAGAGCCGGGTCCCGGGCCTGCATGAATGCAGCCAGATCGGGGCCGGCCGCTTTCAGAAGACCCGGCCGGGCGCCTGCCAGCCGCGCGATCCCCCAGAGCAGTCCCTTCTGCAGGGGCTCGTGCTCCAGGTAATTGGCGTCCTCGCGGGTGTAGGAGGCCAGGATGTTCACAAACTCCCGGGCCAGGCCCTCGTGACGGGCCAGGATCTCGGCCATGGCCTCGGGCACGCCCCAGCCGATACCTCCGGACTCGTCGTTCAGGTTCCACATCATGCGCCGCAGCACCACCCGGGCCTCCTCGAGGTCCTGCCGGGCGAGCTCTGCGGCGACCGCGCCCATGGCCCGGACCGCCGTCCAGTGGACGCCGGGCTCCATGTGATGGAGCGCCCCGAAGAGCGGGCTCACCAGGACCCGCGGAGGAATGTCGGAGAGGCGCTCCAGGGCTTCCGTCTCGCTGCCCGTTTTCAGGGCCTCCAGGACCCTTTGCTTGAGGGCCCGCCCTCCGGGTCTCTTCCTGTTCCGGCTACCCGTCATGCTCCCACTCGATGCAGTCCCTCGGGCAGACGGCCATGACCTCGGCCACGGCCTCCTCCGGGTATTCCGGAAGGTCCATGACCTCGATCCGGCCGGTTTCCGGGTTCCGCTGAAACAGCTCCGGGCACAGGTCCAGGCACGCCTCACAGTCCGAGCAGCGGATCAGGTCGAGGGCGGGTCTTCGGGTCTCGATCGCCGTTCCTTCCATTCCAGGTACTCCCCGTAGGTAAACCCGGTGGGCAGGGTCGGGGCCTCTGAGTGACCCTGCTTCCGGCAAACGCGGCAGCGCTCCTCGCTGCAGCCCTGGCACTGGAAGCAGTCGGGACAGACCTTCCTCCTGCTTCCGCTGCTCTGTCCTTCCTGTATCATCCTGAGGTCCGTGTTAGTGTCAGTGTCCGTGTTAGTGTCAGTGTCCGTGTCCGTGTCCGTGATACCGCAGGTCCTGCCGCGACCCGAGCCGGGCGCAGCGATGCGCCCTACTCCGAAGCCGGCAAAGCTCTTCCCGAACACGAACCACGTACACGAGCCACGGTAGTCATAAGGTCCGTGTCCGTGATTCGTGGTCCGTGTCCGTAATACCTTAGACCCTACCGCGACCCGAGCCGGGCCCAGCGATGCGCCCTACTCCGAAGCCGGCAAAGCTCTTCCCGAACACGAACCACGTACACGAACCACGGAAGTCATAAGGTCCGTGTCCGTGGTTCGTGGTCCGTGTCCGTGATACCGCAGGTCCTGCCGCGACCCGAGCCGGCGCAGCGATGCGCCCTACTCCGAAGCCGGCAAAGCTCTTCCCGAACATGAACCACGTACACGAACCACGGCAGTCATAACGCCTCGTCGACCTTCCAGACCTCCCAGACCTTTCCCACGAGATCCGGGCCCGGCTTGAGCGTGGTCTTGCCCGGCCGCCATCCCGAGGGCGTGGCCTCGGCTCCGCCCGTCTTGCGCACGTGCTGGAAGGCCTGGATCTGACGGACGAGCTCGTCCACGTTCCTTCCCACGGGCGGCGGCAGGATCTCGATGGCCTGGACGACCCCGTCCGGGTCGATGATGTAGCGCCCCCGCATCTCCACGCCTGCGTTCTCGTCATAGACGCCGTACACCTTCCCCACCTTGCCTCCGCCGTCCGAGAGCATGGGAAAGGGCACACCGCCGTCCACCATTTTGGCCAGCTCGTTGTCCTGCCACATCTTGTGAACGAAGTGGCTGTCCACGCTCACCGAGAGCACCTCCACGTCCAGCTTCTGAAGCTCGGGGTATTTCGCCGCAACTGCGGAGAGCTCCGTTGCTCAGACAAAGGTGAAATCGCCGGGGTAGAAGCAGAGGACCACCCATTTGCCGAGGTAGTCGGAGAGGGACACCTGGCCGAACTGGCCGTCCTGGTATGCCGGGCTGTCGAAATCCGGGGCCTTCCGACCCACCTTCACCGTGCTCATGGACTCCTCCTTTGGCTTCACGGACTCATTGTACGCTTCGGGGGCCTCTGCCTGGTCGCGGCCCACCATCCCCCCGGTGGGCCGCGCACAACCGACCTTGAGCTCCTTCATGTCGCATGCCTCCTTTTCATGATGTGCTTCGCCTCCACACCATACCGAGCCTGAAACAGAAACCGGGTTACACACATCCATGGAAAAATCGTCTTCTTCACGCCTTTCAGACCTCCGTCCCTCTCAGCCGGCGCCCCCGGCGGCCTCTCCCTGTCCGGGCGCACTGCCAAGGCGCTTCCGGTTCACCGTATAGAACGCCACGGGCACCACCACCAGGGTGAACGCCGTGGACGCGAAGAGCCCGAAGATGAGCGCCCAGGCCAGGCCCGAGAAGATGGGATCCAGGGTGATGGGCCAGGCCCCCAGGGCCGTGGTGGCCGCTGTGAGCACGATGGGCCGGAACCGGATGGCCCCACTCTCCAGGATGGCCTCCTTCAGGGGTTTCCCGTCGCGAAGCTCCCCCTGGATGAACTCCATGAGCACGAGGGAGTTTCGAATGACGATGCCGCCCAGCGCGATCATGCCGATCATACTGGTGGCCGTGAAAAAGACCGGGGTTGCGAACCCGCCCACCGGGTCGGCAAAGAGCACGTTGAAGAGCCAGAACCCGGGCATGATGCCGATGAACGTCAATGGAACCGCCATCATAATGATCAGCGGCATGCCGAAGGAGTTGAGCTGAATCACGAGCAGGAGGTAAATGCCGGTGAGTGCGGCCAAATTGGCTAAGCCCAGGTCCCTGAACACGCGAAGGGTGATCTGCCACTCCCCTTCGCCGGCCCAGTCGATCCGCACACCCTTCGGGGGCGGGTCTTGTTTCAGGCGGGACTGCATGTCGAGAACCGCCTCGGCCGGTGCCCGGCCCGCCATCTCGCCGAACACGTAGACCACCCGCTCGAGGTTCTTGTGGTAGATGGGCTGGTCCTCGAGGACCTCGGCGAACCGGCCGAGCTCGGCCAGGGGGACCATGGCGCCCGTGGCCGTTCGAACGGGAATCTGGCGCAGGTCGTTCCGTCCGGACCGGATCTCCCGCGGGAACACGATCCGCACCAGCAGGGGCTGCCGCTCGTCGGGGAGATGCACGGTGGCCGGGAAGGCCCCGGCCAGGGCGATTCGAAGGGACCGGGTGATCATCTCGGTGGAGACCCCGTGAAGTGCGGCCTTCTCCTTGTCCAGGACGAAGTCGAGCCGGGTTCGCTCCGACTCGGTGGAGTCGTCGATGTCCACCACAAAGGCCTCCTCGTCCATGATCCGGCGGATGTGGGCCGCCTCCCGGATCAGGGCCTCGTGTGAGCGGTCCGGCGTGCCGTAGATCTCCGCCACCAGGGTGGCGATCACGGGCGGACCGGGCGGCACCTCCACGAGCTTCATGGCCGCACCGTGGTCCCGGGCGATGGACTCCAGCCCGTTTCGGAGCCTCAGGACGATCTCGTGGCTCTGCTGCACCCGCCGCTGCTTGGAAACCATGTTCACCCGGATGTCCGCGAGGTTCCCGCCGTTGCGCAGGTAGTAGTGGCGCACCATGCCGTTGAAGTCCATGGGGGAGGCCGTTCCCACGTAAGAAACGAAGCTGGTCACCTCGGGCACGCCCCGAAGGAAATCTTCGAATGCACGAACCATCCGGTCCGTGGCCTCCAGGGGGGTCCCCTCGGGCATGTCCAGCACGATCTGAAACTCGTTCTTGTTGTCGAAGGGAAGCATCTTCAGGGGCACGTGCCGAAAGAGCACCAGTGCGGCCGATCCGGCCAGAAGGAGCAGGATGAGCAGCGTGAGCCCCCACCGGAGGGCGCGGTGGTCGAGGAACGGTGCCACCACCGCCCGGTAGGAACGGCGAATCCACCCGGGGATCACGTCTCCTTCGAACTCCTCGCTCCGGTCTCCTCCCTTGCCTTTTCGCTTGAGCAGGTGGTGGGTGAGCCAGGGCACAATGGTGAGGGCGCAGAGCGTGGAAAAGATCACCGTGAGGGGGACGTTGGCCGCCATGGGGGCCATGTAGGGGCCCATCATACCTGTGATGAAGAACATGGGGGTGAAGGAGACGATGATGGCCAGGGTGGACATGATCACCGGGGGCAGCACCTCGTCCACGGCGAAGAGGGTGGCCAGGATGGGGTTGCGTTTCCGCGCCAGAATGTGCCGCTGGATGTTGTCCACGTTGGTGATGGGGTCGTCCACCACCAGACCCAGGGAGAGGATGAGGGCGAAGAGGGTCACCCGGTTGATGGTGTAGCCGAAGAGGTAGTTCACGAAGAGGGCCAGGGAAAAGCTGATGGGGACCGCCAGGGCCACCACGACCGCCTCCCGCCGCCCGAGTGTGAGGGCCAGCAGTCCCACCACGGTGAGAATGGCGAAGGCCAGGGAGCCCAGGAGGTCGTTCACCTTATCCTGGGCCGTGCGGCCGTAGTTCCGGGTCACCTCCACGTGGACACCGTCCGGGATGACGGTTTCCTTCAGGGTGTCCATTCGATCGAGAATGTCCCGGGCCACCCAGACCGCGTTCGTGCCCTGCTTCTTGGCGAGGGCCAGGGTCACGGCCGGGCGGGACTCCCGGTCCTGCGGCAGATCCTGCGCCTCCCGGTGCCTCCGGGAAAATCCGATCCGGGTGTAGCGGCCGGCTTCCTCGGGACCGTCCAGGACCCGGGCCACGTCCTCCAGGTAGACCGGGCGTCCCTCGTGGACGCCCACCACGAGACGGCGCACCTCCTCGGGCGAAACCCCGAAGGAGTCGCTGGTGGCGTTGACGCTCCGGGTGGCGCCCGAGAAGCTCCCCGCGGTCACCGAGGCGTCCGTGGCCTCCAGGGTCTGAAAGACCTGCAGGGGGCTCACGCCCCGGCCCGACATACGCTCGGGCAGGAGCTCCACCCGGATCTCCCGCTTCCGTCCGCCTACGATGGTCGTCCGCGAGATGTCCTCCACCTCGGAGAGACGGGACAGAACCTCCTCCCCGATGCGGCGCAGCTCGTGGTCCGAGTAGCGGTCCGAGTAGAGGGTGAGATTGACGATGGGCACATCGTCGATCTCCACGGGCTTGATGACCCACCCTTTGACGAGCGGAGGCGCCTCGTCGATGTTCATGGAGATCTTGTTGTGGAGCTTGACCAGGGAGCGCTCCCGGTCCTCTCCCACGTAGAAGCGGACCGTGACCACGGCATGGTCGCGGTGGGAGATGGAGTAGACGTACTCCACCCCGTCGATCTGCCAAAGGAGCCGCTCCAAGGGGGTGGAGACGAGCTTCTCCACCTCCTTGGCGCTGGCGCCCGGAGCCTGAACGAAGACGTCCGCGAGCGGGACGACGATCTGCGGCTCCTCCTCCCGGGGCGTGATCAGGATGGCCGCCGCTCCCATGGCCAGGGCGGCCAGGATCAGGAGAATGGAGAGCTTGGAGGTGAGAAAGGGGCTGACGATCCGGGGGATCAAGCCGTTGGGCGCCTGCTCCGCTTCGCTCATCGCGGACCCCCGTCGAGGGCCAGGATCTCTCCTCCGTCGAGCCCGGCCAGGACCTCGATGCGGTCCCCCATGACGCGACCGGTCTTGACGAAGATCCGCTCCCATCGGTCGCCAACGCGAACAGTCACCATCTCGAGCTGCCCCACGCGGACGATCGCCTCACGAGGGGCCGTCACGATCTCATGATCCCCCACGGGGACCAGGAGCCGTCCGAACATGCCGGGATAGAGGCCTTCGGCCTGGGGGAGGGCAACCTTGACGAGGAAGGTCCGTGTCACAGGATCGGCAAAGGGGACCACCTCGTCCACGACGCCCTCGAGCTCCCGATCCAGGACGTCTACGGAAACCTTCATCCGGCCTCCAACGCGGATCCGATGGATGAGCCCCTCCCGGACCAGGGACTCCAGCCGAAGGGCGCCGCGGGTCTGGAGCAGCACCAGGGTCTTTCCGGGCCAGGCCAGGTCGCCCGGCTCGGCCCTCCGTTCGGCGACCTGGCCGGACTCAGGCGCCTGGATTCGCGTGTAGCCCAGGGCGATACGCGACTCCTCCACCGCCCTTTCGGCCTGCCGGACGCCGGCCTCGGCCTCCTGCAGGCCCTGCCGGGCCCGC
>JAIPEI010000054.1 GCA_021737245.1 Deltaproteobacteria bacterium
ACTATCTCATCTCTGGTGTCAAACCGCAGGAGTTTGTGGATTAGCTTGAAAAATGTGTGAGCTGACAAATAGCCCGGAGGCTTATTGTATTCGAAATTCGGTAAACGTTTCGTTGACTTGGCATTGACCCTTCCGGGTTTTGTGCTTCTGTTACCCGGCCTTGCCCTGATTGCTTTGCTTGTCAAGGTACATCTCGGATCACCGGTTCTTTTTAAGCAGACAAGGCCGGGGTTGTATGGCAATCCCTTTACCATCTATAAATTCCGCACGATGACGGATGCCAGGGATGCAAACGGCAACTTGCGGCCAAACAATGAGCGCTTGCCTGTGTTTGGAAAATTACTTCGGAAAACCAGTTTGGATGAACTACCTGAACTCATTAATGTTCTAAAAGGGGATATGTCACTTGTTGGGCCACGACCTTTGCTGTTTGATTATTTGCCTTTATATAACACCGAGCAGGCTCGGAGACACGATGTTCGAGGCGGCATAACTGGCCTCGCTCAAGTTGAAGGTCGTAATGCCCTCGATTTCGAAGATCGCATTAGGCTGGATATCGATTACGTTGACAACTTCAGTTTTAGGCTTGATATGCGGATCTTGACCCTAACACTGATTAAAGTTATTAAAAGGGAAAATGTCATTGTCGATGAAAGACATTTGAGACAACGCTTTGAAAAAAGCAGTAGCATATATATCTAATTTTCTAATTACTATTTTAAAGGATAGATAAATATGGATTATATCAGTGCTGATTTTCATTATGGCGATAATTTGATGCTGGGGAATAATGTAATTATTGAAGAGAATGTAAGAGTCGGTAATAATGTTAAAATTGGTCACAGGGCGACTTTGAAATCGGGAACAATTATCGGTAATAATACTATATTTGATGATCATTGCATTACTACAGGCGCTTGTTACATTGGTGATAATGTTAATATTCGAACTGGTGCCATAATCTCAAAAGCAACTATTATTGAAGATTATGTTTTTGTTGGCCCAGGTGTTATTACAAATCATACAAAACATGTTAATCATGGCCGTGAAAATAAAATAAGGGATATCCAATTGTTGACTTATATTGGATATGGATCGATTCTTGGATCTCAGGCATCGATTCTCGCTGGCGTGAATCTGGCTCCCCTAACAATCATTGGGGGCGGTACTGTTGTAGTAAAAAATACTATTGAAGAGGGTGTTTTTGTGGGGCATCCTGCAAGAAAAAAAATGCCCCTTCCGTCTGAATATATGATGGAAGTACCGGCTGAGGCTGGCTCAATGTACGTGACAAAAGAGATACTTCTGCATTTAAAAGAATATATGCCCAATCTTATTTTAACTAACTTTTAGATACCTAACGGGAGCCCTCTTAATGGAAATTATATTTGCAGGCGCAGGCGCATTAGGGCGTGTTATTTATGATTTTATTTACGAGAAATATAATGTGGTAGCTTGTGTTGACGATAAGCCTCCTAAAGATCACTTATTTTTGGACAATATTCCAGTAAAAAATATTGATGAAATATCGGACTATGAGCTCTCAAATGCTAGATTTGTATTATCTGTGTTAAAGCCTAATGATCGAATATCTATTGTTAAGCGTATTATGTCAAGGACGGGAAGTTTTATAACTTATATTGATCAAACAAGCTTTGTTTCTCCTTTCTCTTCAATAGGAAATGGAAGCATAATTTTACCGTATTCATTTATTATTAATAAAGCTAAACTTGGTAATTATGTCCATATCCACTTTAATACAACAATTGGCCATGATGTAGTTGTCGAAAATTATTGTAGTTTTGCGCCCCAATGTGTCATAGGGGGTTACGCGAGAATTGGCAAAGGTGTGACATTAGGTATGGGTGCTAAAGTCTTGCCGCAAATTACTATTGGCGATTTTGCAACAATAGGAGCCGGTGCTGTTGTGACTGCGGACGTTCCTTCTGGGGCCACCGTCGTCGGTAACCCCGCCCAAGTGGTTAAGATTAACAGAAGATAAGATGTTTTCTCTGATATGCATAAACCGCTTATATCACAGGAACGGACATGAAAAACCGAATCTTTCTTTCCCCCCCGCACATGGGTGGGCAGGAGCTTGGGTTTGTAGGTCAGGCGTTTGAGAGCAACTACATCGCTCCTCTGGGACCGATGGTCGATGCCTTTGAACGGGAATTTGGCGATTATGTAGGCATCGGTCATTGTGCGGCGGTCTCCAGCGGGACCGCCGCAATGCATTTGGCCCTCAGGCATCTGGGGGTGGGTCTTGGGGATGAGGTGTTTGCCTCGACGTTGACTTTTATTGGAGGGGTGACCCCGGTGGTTTTTCAGGGGGCGAGGCCTGTGTTCATTGACTGCGAGAGGGACTCTTGGAACATGGATCCGGTGTTGCTGGAAGAAGAGCTTGCCCGGTGCGCAGGGGCGGGATGTCTCCCCAAGGCGGTGGTGCCTACGGATTTGTACGGGCAGTGCTGTGATTACGGGCGGGTTTTTGCGGTGTGCGAGTCATATGGTGTGCCCGTGGTGGTGGATGCGGCTGAGGCGGTGGGCGCACGATACCGGAATGCAGAGGGCGAAAGCGATGGGCCTTCGGGTTCTGGGCTGTGGCTGCATGCGGGTGTGGGGGCCAGGGCGGCGGTCTTTTCTTTTAATGGGAACAAGATCATCACGACTTCGGGCGGGGGCATGCTGGCGTCGGATGACGGGGAGTTGATTGCGCATGCGAGGAAATTGTCGCAACAGGCGAGGGAGGATGTTGCGCATTATGAGCATGTGGAGATCGGGTACAATTACCGGATGAGCAATGTTGTGGCGGCCATTGGCAGGGGGCAGCTGGGGGTGATCGAAGAGCGGGTGCAACGGAAGCGGGTGGTCTTTGATTATTATGAGGCCGCCTTGGGGGGTGTGCCGGGGATCGGTTTGATGCCGGAGCCGGGGTGGTCGCGGTCGAACCGGTGGTTGACGGTGATTACGGTGGATGAGGAAGCGTTCGGGGCGAGCCGCGAGGATATTCGGGAGGCGCTGGCAAGGGAGGACATCGAGGCTCGGCCGGTTTGGAAGCCGATGCATTTGCAGCCGGTCTTTGATGCGCGGATTACGCAGGTCAGCGTGGATTCCAAAGGGCGCACCAGATACCCCTGTCGGGTGGTGGGGGGAGGTGTGGCGGAGGAACTGTTCGAGAAGGGGTTGTGTCTGCCGTCGGGTACGGTCTTGACCAATCAGGATCTGGATCGGATCATCGATAGGGTAGAAGCTTTGGGGGCAAAAGCTTGAGGATAATTCGATTATCCTGATATGTTGCAGAGGTTTTTGTCATGTTTTTGTGTCGAAAATTTGAATTAATGTTGCACTTTTAAATATGATAATGCAGAATGAAGCTGCTTTGAAGGGTCTTAGGGGATGACGGGGCGGGCTCGAGAGTGCATGGGGGGATGGTTTTTTCGGAAAGGGATCAATGCCGGGCTATCTCTATAAAAACTTTGTGATCATGATTGCGGCGGATCTTTTCCTGATCTCCATGGCGTGGTATGGGGCCCATCTGCTGCGGTTCAACTTTGATATTCCCGTGGCGCAGAGCGCGACCCTTTGGCGCCTTTTGCCGTTGATCCTGGGGATCAAGATCCTGGCCTTTTTTTTGTTCGATCTGTACCAGGGCATGTGGCGGTATACGAGCCTGGCGGATTTGTGGAACGTGCTCAAGGCCGCCGCCGTGGCGACCGCAGCTGTGATCCTGGTCCTTTTGTTTGTTCATGGGTTTGCGGGCTACTCCCGGTCTGTGTTCATCCTGGACTGGCTGTTGACGGTGGTGGGTGTGGCCGGGGTGAGGGTGGGGATTCGTCTGTATTTTGTGTGGAGCGGGCAGGAGCCTCTGTCGCTGAAACGGTGGAGGCGGCTCCTTTTCTGGTCGTCCGGGGGACGATCCATCAAGCGGCTTCTCATCATCGGGGCCGGGGATGGGGGAGAGAAGATCTACCGGGAGATTCAGGGCAACCCCCGGCTGGGGTATGAGGTGGTGGGGTTTGTGGATGACGACCCGGCCAAGGCGTATCTCCACATCCACGGGAAGCCCGTCTTGGGTGGAGTGGAGGACATCGGGGCCGTTGTGAAGAGGATGGATGTGGACGAGATCCTCATTGCGATCCCTTCGGCCACCTCGGGACAGATGCGGCGGATTCTGGCGTCCTGTGAGGAAGCGGAAGTCCCTTTCAAGACCGTTCCCGGGATGGGTGAGCTCATTGACGGGCGTGTGACGATCAACGCCATTCGGGAAGTCTCGTACCGGGATCTCCTGGGCCGGGAAGCGGTGCACCTGGAGGAAGAGCGGATCGGGGCGTACCTCAAGGGGGGACGGGTGCTGGTGACCGGAGCGGCGGGGTCCATCGGGTCCGAGCTCTGCCGTCAGATCTGTAGGTTTCGGCCGGAGAGCCTGATCTTGTTCGAGCGGAACGAGAGCGGGCTGTACGACGTGGATATCGAGCTCAAGAGCCATTTCGAGGAGGTGCGCATTGTCCCGGTGCTGGGGGATATTCGGGATCGCGGTCAGCTTCGGAAGGTGTTCTCCGATTGCCGGCCCCAGGTGGTGTTTCATGCGGCCGCATACAAGCATGTCCCCCTGATGGAGCTTCACCCCTGGAAGGCGGTCAAGAACAACATTCTGGGGACGATAAACGTGGCCAAGATGGCTCAGGCCTTTGCCGTGGAGCGCTTTGTGCTGGTTTCCACGGACAAGGCGGTGCGGCCCACCAATGTCATGGGGGCGTCCAAGCGCGTGGCCGAGCAGGTGGTGCTCAATGCCTGCCATGCCCCTGGGAACACCACCCGGTTCATGCTGGTGCGATTCGGCAATGTGGTGGGAAGCATCGGGAGCGTGGTGCCTCTTTTTCAGAAGCAGATCGAGCGGGGAGGCCCGGTGACCGTCACCCATCCGGAGGTGACCCGGTACTTCATGACCATTCCGGAGGCGTGCCAGCTCATCCTGCAGGCCGGGGCCATGGGTGAAGGAGGAGAGGTCTTTATCCTGGACATGGGAACACCCATCAAGATCGTGGACATGGCCCGGGATTTGATTCGTCTTTCCGGGTTCGAGCCGGATGTGGATATTCCCGTGGAGTACATCGGCCTCCGACCCGGTGAGAAGCTCTATGAAGAGCTGATCACAGAGGGAGAGGGCATCGTGCCCACGCGGCACGAAAAGATTCTTGTGCTGAAGACCCATGCGTGCGACGGCAACCGGCTTCAGAGCCTGATTCAAGACCTGGTTCCCCTGGCGCAGGGGCAGGAGGGAGGGGCGATCAAGGAGAAACTGAAGGAGATCGTGCCGGAGTACGACCCGGCACTGGAACCGCCCCCGATCCTTTCGGAGGTGGGGGGTGCCACAGGGGTTGCAGGGGATCAGGTCAGAGGGAGGGGCGTATGAGACGGGAGAAGTGGTTCCTGGGGATCGGGTTCGTGGCGGGCGTTTTTCTTGCCGTGGTTCTTCTCTTGTACGTGGCACCCCGTTATGAGGTGGTTCGGACCGAGGAGAGCGTCATCAAGCAGGACGCGTGGTCTGGAAAATCCTGGTGCCTGGTGAACGACGCGTGGATGCCCGTTTCCGAGCAGGAGAAGGGGTGGAGGGATGTGGACAGGGCCCTCTCCAGGGCCCTCAACATTTCTACTGCGAAGGTGGACATAGACGATGCCCTGCAGGCCTTGCGGGACAAGTACCCTGTGCTGCAAGAGGTGCCCACCAAGGAGCTCCTGCAGCGGATCAAGGTGGTGTACTCGAACAAGCTTCTCTCCAGCCTCTACTTGAAGAGCTTCATCGAGTTGAACAAGACGGAAGTGGAGCCAGCGGGAGAGTGAGCCGGGGCCGCTGCATCGCGTGGTCCACAGGAAGTGTCGTTTGGGTGTTGTGCCTGGTCCTGTGCGCCATGGGGTGTGCAACCGCTTTGCCGGGCGCCTCATCCATGGGGTCGGTGGAGGTTGAAGATGAGGCCGTTCCGGCCCGCGTGGCCGTGTGGCTCGGCGGCGGGGAGCAGAGTGAGGTCACGGAGCGGATTCGCAAGGCGGCGGAGCGGCTGCCGGGGGGGTCTCGTCGGGCGCGTTTGCATCGGGCCATGGCACACATGTGGGAGACCTTTTCCTACGACCCATGGCTCAAGACCGAGGCGTTTCAGAGGACAGCCGACGAGCTATTTGCGGGCAGGGTGCTCTGCGGTTGCAGTGATTTCGCCCTGGTGCAGATCGCGCTTTTCAGGGCGCTGGGCATCCCCGCGCGCATGGTGATCACGTGCAATGTGGACTGGATCCATGTCTACCGCCGGGACGGCGTGTCCATGGCCGAAGGACACAGCTTCATCGAGGTCTATCTGGAGGATCGATGGCACCTGGTTGATTCCACCTACCGCTGGCTATTTTCCGACTATGATCCGAAAGCGCCTTTCTATCCCCATGGAGAGATCTTCTGCAGGCGGGGGATGGATTTCTGGGACATGGGCATTCAGAGGATGGCCGACCTGGACCGGGTCCTGAAGGAGATGGTGATCCGCTACGAGGGAGGGTATCAAGCGCCGGACTATCCCAGGCATCCCTTGTGAGGACGGCGTGCCACAGGGCGAAGACCGGGGTTCTTGTGTGGAGGTTCCTGTTCTGGCCGGCCCTTTTGAGCCTCTTGCTCCTGGCAGGGTGCGGGGCCCGGTCGTGGGAGATCGAAGCGGCTTATGACTCCGCGCGCCGGGCGTCACTGCCGGAGGCGAGAGGGGTCAACCTGTACATGGCCCCCGTGGAAGGGCCGGAAGATCGACTCTGGTATGAGACCGGTTCCCGACGATGGTACCTGGAGCGTCCCCCCACCGAGCTGGTTCGCGAGGCCCTGGTCCAGGGCATGGAGTTCATGGGGCTTCGCTTCACGGAGCACCCCGCTTTGGCCGACGGGCGGCTCGAGGCGCGCATCCGCTGGTTCGCACCCTATGGCCACAGCCCCTTTGCAGCGGTGGTTATTGTCTCTCTGTCTTTACATGGTGGGGAAGGGGCTCAATTTCTCTGGTGGGGGCGGATTCGTGCCGGCCGGGACGAGAAGCCGAAGGGGATGGGTGTGTTCGGCGGCCGTGAGGAACTGGGTAAGGTGCTGTCCGAGGTGCTGACCGAGGCGGTTGATCAGCTCAGGTGGAAACCGGAGTTTCGTCATGCCCTGCGCTGCATGCGATCCATTCCCTCAGCGGGGTGAGCCGCTGAGGGAAAGGATCTGCGGTTTTTGTCAATCCAGGCTCGCATCGGATCCGGGCGGCATGGAGATGGCGGCGAGGTTGGGTCCCACCGAATTGAGGGCTCCCAGGGCCTGGCCCAGCGTTACCTGGATGGGGCTGGACGCAGCCTGGCCGGGAGGGGCCCAGGAGAGTTGAATGGGACCGAGGTTTTGAAGTGGAGCCATGAGTCCGGTGAAGGTGATGGTGGTTTGCTCGCCGGTGCAGACGACCGTTGCGAGCACCGCCGAGGGGTCCTGTGCGTAGGCGGGCGGGACAGGATTCAGGGAGGCGGTCAGATTCTCCAGCCAGGAAGTTTTTTCCTTGTAGGGGAACACGGCCAGTGCGAAATCGGATCCCCTCAAGCCACAGACCGCAGTGGGGGTGCCCACCTTGTAGTCGGTCTTCCCCTTGAGCTTGGCCACGAAGAAGCGGGCACGCCCGAAAAGAAGCTTTAGAAACGAGGATCGTTCGTTTTTTGCGGGATCGTATATGGATTTATCAATGACGAGCTTTGAGCCGGGTGCAAGGGCGAAAGCGCTTTCGTCCTGAAGCTTGACAATGGCCCTTGAGCGGGTCATGGCCACAAGGGTGTCCCCCTGAAATACGGGAAGATCCTTTTTCAGCTGGAAAGCGGAGGTTTCCCCTGCATGAAACACGTACACATTTCCGTGTACCTCCTGGAGGCTTCCCACCAAGGCGGTTCTGCCTTCCTTATACTCTGGTAGGATGTTCACATCCGGGGGAAGCAAAGGTTCCAGGGGCTTGTGTTCGGTTTTGAACTGATTGAGAAGCCTGTCGGTCGATTCGAAGGCTTGACTTTCCGGGACGACTTCACAAAAAACGAGCCCAATGGCAATTACGAGAAACAGTCGAAACAATCGGCCTGTCCAATGCATGTCTCATCCCCCTTTCTCCATGGTCATATCGTTTAGCGGATCGTACATGTCTTTTAGAAAAATATAAAGCGTTTTTTGCTTTGAATCATACGAACGAGGAAACAGGCACAGCGTGTAGGTCGACAACTTCCTGTCGACCGTTTTAGATAATTACATCCACCTCCCTTCACTTCCCCCCCTCTCGTATTTTTCCCTGGTCAATCCCGAGTAAAAGACAAGCAAGGTGAATCCACCATGTGTAGTTTTGGGGCCTTTACCAATCGTTTTCCCTGGTTGGAAGACCAGGCCGGGAGAAGGTGAACGAGAAAGGTCATTTGCATTGCAGAATCGCCATTGCCTTTGTGCAGGCTCTGGAAAACCGCCGGTGGTTTTCTCATGGGAAGTAAATAGGTATGCTAATGATCAGTCTTCCATTGTAGGGATAAAATGACCCTATACCCACAAAAAAATCATTGAATTAGATCAAAACTTCCGATTAGGGCATATGTCCGGAAGGTCGAAATCCTGGTCCTCTTTTCAAGTTGCCCCCTGATGGGAAATGGCATAGAAAAGAGGATAAAGCCAATGCTCAGAAAGGATTCGGCCTATGATACAGACATATGCTCATCAAAAACAGTTACACGAGGCCAGGATCGACATCAAAACCCTGGAGCGTCTTTTCGCCAACGTCATCACCGAAGGAACCAACTGCTCGGCCTTCAAAAGCTCCATCGACAGGTACTACTACCCGGACGGCAGCGTGCAGACCTACGACTCCTCCACCGGGGAGTGGACGTACGGGACCTGGGACCCGGCCAGCGACGACCTGGCCTCCCTGGTGCGGGGCAACCCCCCGGAGCCGGACTGGACCCTCGACTACACCGACGACGGCGCCCGGGTGGAGTACCAGGGCAGGATGACCGGTCGCCGCGGGGGGAAGGAGCCCCTGTGGGACGGGACCGCGGCGGACACCCTGCTCATGGGCAAAACGAACCTTGATCCCAAGCAGACCATGAAAGATGCGTACCTCTGGTACCCGTATGGCACCGAGTCCAGCTGGAACAGCATCACGGAGACGTCGACGACCTAGGACCGCGGGGCGTATGAGACCGTGGTGGGCGGAATGATGCGGCCGGGCTCCGGGTCGGGGTACCTGGTGGAAGGGCTCGCCGGGGGCATCTACATCGACGACGCAAACAACGCCGGCTTCCTGGCCGGGTCGTTTCAGGGGACGTGGGAGTCCGACATCCAGATGTACGAGGTCGACGGTGACCTGAAGGCATACCCCATGGAATCCGGGGTACAGATCGCTCCGGAGAACCTCCGGGGCGCTCTGCAGGTCTCGGAAGACTGGAACCTGCAGCAGTCGCAGAGCGGGGACTTCGTGGACGCTGGGAGTTTGTGGGGGGACATCCAGGTCCACGATCGGCACCGCAAGGGCTACCGGCTTCCCGGGGCCTCCTGGTCGGTCACGCGGACCGTCTACAGCGGGGTCTACACCGGGCCGACCAGGGACACCTGGCAACTGCTCATGGAGCTCGACAACCAGAACGTCACCAAGCGCGGTCTGGTCATCGGGACCCAATGGAGGGACCACATGGTGAATGGCCGGGGTTCTGGGGCCTGGGTCAATTGGAACCAGGCCGCGACCGGGATCACGGGCGGGGAGTTCATCGGCGTGTACGACCCCGCCCAGTCCACCTGGGCCGCGGTATCGCTGTGGAACTCCCTGGAGACCGGGAAGTTCATGGAGCTGGCCCGGACGGTGGAGGGACGGGAGGCCCTTCAGGGGTTGAACATCCCGTGCATCGAGGTGGGCAAGGCCACTTTGACCGGGAGCAGCAGCCTGTTGGACATCGCCATGAACGATGTCACCTTTTTCGCCTACTCCACTGCGTCCGCTCCTCCGCGTATCTGGGCCACGGACAGCGTGACCGGGAGCTTCTCCGGGACGCCGATGGGGCAAAGTGTTTCGCTGAGCGGCGGGGGCCTGGACGCCGACTTCACGGTGCGCCGCTGGGACAGCGGTTCCTGGGGCGCAAACGTGGAAGGCGGAGGGACCCTTCAGCGGTCGGACGGCAGTGGAAGCGTGAGCGTCGACTTCACCGGCGGGGCGGCCGGGAGCTACAGCTCCTCGAGCGGGACCCTGCAGGGGACCGGCTCGGGGGTGGTCCAACCCTAGCCGAGCGGAAAAGGATGGGGACGAGGATACTCAAAGGACGATACGGGGTTGGGAAGAGGGGGCAGGGGATGCGGATCGGCTGGGTGATGGGAATCGCTTTTGTGTGGATGACGTCGGGTTGCGTCCCGACCGGGCAGCTGGCCCACGCTCTGGACATCCGGATCGGGATCGTGGATGTCCAGCGCATCCTCCAGGAGTCCGCGCCCGCCCGGAAAGCCCGCCAGACCTTCCTCGAGGAGCGGGAGGAGAAGCGATCCGTCCTGATGAAGAAGCGCAACGAGGTCCTCCGTATGCAGCAGGAGGTCAGGGAGAACCCCAGCCTCTCAGAAGGGGAGCGGCAGGAGGAGGCGGAGCGCATCAAGCAGGAGCGCAAGGACCTCGGCCGCCTGGCCTCGGACCTCGAGGAAGAGCTCAAGAAGAAGGACCTGGAGCTGACCCGCGAGGTGCTCGAGGAGATCCGCGCGGTGATCGAGCGGTTCCGGAAGACTGAGGAGTACACCGTGATTTTCGAGAAGAAGGCCGTGGTCTCGTACGATCAGGCCGTCGACATCACCGAGGAGATCCTTCGCCTGTACAATGCGAGCGCTCCGTGAGGAGGCGACATATTTGAAAAGCTTCATGGAGCTGCATGGCAAAAGCAAAATCACCCTGGATAGTGGGATTCACTCCTTGACATCTTTGGGTGCTGTGCTACACTGATTATGTGTTACACGGGAGGCAATCATGGCGAATCTCACGATTACTGTCGATAAAGAGTCATTGAAGAAGGCCCGCATCCGGGCGCTGGAGGAAGGGACATCGGTCAATGCAGTGTTGCGGGATTTCCTGGAGTCTTATGTCGGAGCGCAGCGTGCCCGGACGAATGCCGTCCGCAGGATCTTAACCCTTTCCCGGCAGGCGCGCTCCCGGCGAGGAGGTCGAACTTGGTCCCGCGACGAACTCCACGAGAGACGTTGATGCGGGTCTTTTTCGATACCAATATTCTGGTCTATCTTTACGACGCGGACGAGCCGGATAAAAAAGAGCGCGCGTGCGAGATCTTCGAAACCGAGGCATCCGCTGGCCGCGCATTGTTGAGCACCCAAGTCCTCCAGGAATTTTATGTGACCGTCACGGGCAAGCTTGCCGTGCCCCTGGATCCGAAAACCGCCGAAGAGGTTGTTCGAAATTTAGCCGTTTTGCCGCTTGTACAAATCGACGCCGAAATCATTCTTGCAGCGATCGGCAGGGGTCGCCTCCTGCGGTTTTCCTTTTGGGACGCGCTCATTGTGGAAGCCGCAGTTGCCGGTGGCGCCGACCGGCTGCTTTCCGAGGATCTGCAGCACGGCCAAGTCATAGACGACCTCAAAATCGAAAATCCTTTCATATGAAAATGGTTATCTACTGAGAGAGCGGGATTTCATTCCTGCCGGATCGGCCGCAGCGCATGGCAGGAAGGGCGAGGGAGAGGGTGTGCTTTTGGGCTTGACATGGGTGTGGGGTTCTGGGATAGATATCCTACACTCGAAACGATAGGCGCAAGAACAGATGAAAGGCATTTTGGACAGCATGATCCGCATTATCAGCGCAGCAGGGATCCTCGTATCCTTGTTGCTCGCGGTACTTGTACGCGTACTCGGACTCGAATCCGGGGGCCTGATGATGACGTGATCGTGCTGTAGATGTTCCGACGACAAGATCCGCTGCCAGGCCCCTCCCGGCAGCGGATTTTTTTTGCGCAGCCGGGGGGCGGCAGCCTTTACCAGGAAAACCTTTATCGGGCCGCTCTGCGTCGAGCGGCCCGAACCGACCCGGATTCCCGGGTGGATGAAACGGAGCGGAAGATGAAATCAGTGAACCCCTCGATCAAACCGGTGGTCAAGGAAAAGGCACAGCCGCGAATCAGACCGGCGCCGAAGGGCACGGCCGGTCAGGTGGGCAGAACCGAAGCGTTTTCAGGGGCTCGGATCCTCTTCGAGGTCCTGCGCGAGGAGGGCGTGGAGTGCGTCTTCGGATACCCCGGGGGGGCGGTGATCGACATCTACCATGAGCTTGCACGGACCGACATGCGCCACATCCTGGCACGCCACGAGCAGGGCGCGGTTCATGCGGCCGACGGGTATGCGCGGGCCTCGGGCAAGGTGGGCGTCTGCCTGGTGACCTCGGGTCCCGGCGCCACCAACACGGTCACGGGGATCGCCTCCGCCTACATGGACTCGTCGCCGCTGGTGGTGCTCACGGGGCAGGTGCCCACGAGCCTCATCGGCAACGATGCCTTTCAGGAGGTGGACATCGTGGGAATCACCCGGCCCTGCACCAAGCACAACTACCTGGTGAAGGACGTGCAGGACCTGGCCAGGGTCCTGAGAGAGGCCTTTCACATTGCGAGGTCGGGCCGCCCCGGTCCGGTGCTGGTGGACCTACCCAAGGATTTGGTCCAGGCGACGGTCGCATACAGGCCGGGCGAGTCGGTTCGGCTCAAGTCCTACAGCCCGACCTACGATCCCAACGTGAAGCAGCTCCAGAAAGCGGTCAAGCTGATCAAGGAGGCGAAGCGGCCGCTGGTCTTCGCCGGCGGGGGCGTGATTCTCTCCCGAGCGTCCGAACAGCTCACCCGGTTCGTGGAGACCATCCACGCCCCGGTGACGACCACCCTCATGGGGCTCGGGGCATTTCCGGCGAGGGACCCCCGGTGGCTGGGCATGAT
>JAIPEI010000055.1 GCA_021737245.1 Deltaproteobacteria bacterium
GATGATGAACGGGTTGGCGTCCTCGTAGGAGAGATACCGCGGCATGGGGTAAAGATCGATCCGGCCGATGTTGAGCTCCGCCGCGATCTCACGCAGGCCGCACCGGTTTCCCTGGTCGCACAGGATGCAGGACTCGGGGTGGTTGGCCATCATCAGCCGAACCACGTTGGCGCGGTGGTGGAGCACGGCCGGGGAGTCCGTGCGAATGGCCATGTCCGGGGCCGCGGGCGTGACGCACGAGGCCAGGATGCGCTGGGTCTTCTCATCCTCCACCAGGCAGACGCGGCAAGCGCCCGCCGGCTTCAGGTCGGCATGGTGGCACAGCGTGGGGATGGAGATCCCGATTCCGCGGGCCGCATCGAGGAGCGTGGTCCCCGGCGCACATCGCACCGGCCTGCCGTCGATCGTCAGGCTGATATCTTCCACCGAAGCACTCCTCCTCTTCTCCGGGTCGCTCCCCCGGTCCGACCCCGAGGTGCCGGCCGGGAACGAGGAACACGCGGAAATGGAATCAGAGCCGTTTCAGTCTCGCCGCATCCAGGTACAACCGCAGCTTGTCCTCTCCGCCGACCGTGATGATGTGAATGCCCTGACAGAGGTCCTTGAGCCCCGAGACAAGCTCCGTGAACAGCTCGATGCTCGCCTTCTGCCGATCCACGCTCCCGGCGAGCTTCCGAATGATCCGCTCCGGGACGAGCCCGGATTTCAAATGCCGGTTCAGGAACCGGGCCATGCCTGCCGTCCGCAGAATCATCACCTCGGCGATCACGGGAACGCCGAAGGGCCCCACCTCCTTCATGAACTTTTCGAACCGGTCCAGGTCGAACACCGGCGTGGTCAGGAAGTATCCCGATCCCACGCGGACCATCTCCTCCATCTCCCGCTTCTCCAGGTCCGGAACGTTTTTTCCCCAGGCCGACTCAACTCCGGCGCCCATGGTGAACTCGGCCCTTCCTCCGAGGTCGCTTCCGTCCACGGAGACCCCTTCCCGCAGATGCTCCAGCACCGAGGCCAGCTTTCCCGAGTCGACGTGAAAGAACATCATCTCCTGAAGGCTGTCGCCGGTGATCCTGTAATCCTCGGTGAAGACCAGCAGGTTCTCCACCCCGGCCTCGTGGGCGCTCAGCAAGTCCTTCTGGAGCCTCGGCCTCGACTTGTCCCGCGTTGTGGTCTGGTAGATGGACTCGAACCGGTTCTCCCGGAGCAGCCGGCAGGTCTTGATGGAGTCCCCGACCACGCCCTCCAGCTCCAGCTCCGGAACCGTCACCCCGTCCACGCGCCCCCGCACCAGCTCCAGCCGCTTGACCAAAGCTTCCGGATCTTCGTCCATGGGGGCCTGGACTTCCGAGGTCACGACAAATCTTCGATCGCTCAGGGCCTGCTTCAGCTTCATGGGGACCTCGCTTCGTATGGAGGCTCGACTTCCTGGAGGGTGTGCGGGATCAGTCCGCACCCAGGAGCCGGGAGACCTCCGCCTTGAGTTTCGGGAGCGGCAGCGGCTTGGAGAAGCACAGGTCCGCCCCGTACTCCTTCATCTTCTTGAACTTCTCGTCATCGAGATAGGCGGACAGGACGATGATCTTGGTGTCCCGCGTCTCCTCGTTCTCCTTGATCTTCTTGCAGACGTCGTACCCTTTGATGTCGGGCATCATGATGTCCAGGATCAGGAGATGGGGACGGAAGTGGTTTACCTGAAGCCCGGCCTCGAAGCCGTCCGAGGCGGAAATGATCTCGTAGTCCTCCTCCTCTTCCTCGAGCGCCATCACCAGGGTCTCCACGATGATCGGATCGTCGTCCACAATGAGGATCCGCTTGCGTTCGTCCCCGGTATCGGCCCCGGGGGCGGGAATCCCCTGCTGCTTCATGAACGCCTCCAAATCCGGTTTCCGGATCCTGCGGTGCCCGCCGACGGTCCGGTAGGCCTTGATGTGGCCCGCGTCGATCCAGTTGATGATGGTCTTCGGGGACACGCTGCAGTACTGGCTGGCCTTGTACACGGTGAGAATATCTTCCATGGCGGACTCCGTTCAGGGTGTGTCTTTACCGTTATTATAGTTTTTGCCATTTGTCAAGACCATTTTTAATTCTGTAATTTCTGCTTTATCTATATTTCAACCAGAAAAAGGGGCTCGGTGTCCCTGCTTCTGCAACAGACCCCGTCCGCCCGGTCTTGACGATCTTGCGCCGCATCCGGTCGGTTTCGGAAATGAAATCGGTCACCGGCTGCGATGCTCTTGAAAAAGGTGCTGTGTCCCCGGATGAAACGCTCTACCCCGAAACGGCCGGCAGGAGAATGGTGAAGGTCGTTCCTTCTCCGTGCCGGCTCCGGACGCGGATGTCCCCGCCG
Source organism: Deltaproteobacteria bacterium (assembly GCA_021737245.1). GTDB lineage: Bacteria > Desulfobacterota > DSM-4660 > Desulfatiglandales > HGW-15 > JAIPEI01. The sequence goes on from JAIPEI010000055.1 coordinate 2,348, forward strand.
TGCTCCTCGATGAAGCCGTAGCACACCGACAGGCCGAGGCCGACGTCCTTGATGCTGTCTTTGGTGGTGAAGAAGGCGTCGAAGATCCTGCCCAGGTTTTCCTCCCGAACGCCGATGCCGTCGTCCTCGATCTCGATTCGGACCCGGTCGCTGGTGGAGGAGGTCGTGACATTGAGCGTGCCCCCGTCAGGCATGGCGTCGCGGGCGTTGCCGATGAGGTTCAGGAACACCTGCCGGAGCTGGTTTCGGGAGGCGTTCACCAGGGGAAGCTCTTTCTGGAAGGACGCGGTGACCCGGATGCCGTGCTCCTGGAGCTGCTTTTTCACGAGGAGGAGGATCTCGTCCAGGATGGTGTTCATGTCGGTGGGCTGCTTCTCCTCCTCGTCCGGCTTGGAAAAGCTGAGCATCTTCCGGAGGAGCTCGGTGAGACGCTCCGTCTCGGAGAGGGCCATCTCCAGAATCCGCCTCCGCTTGCTCTCCTGAGGGATTTCGCTCTTGAGAAGCTCCAGGGTATTCATGATGCCGTAGAGCGGGTTGTTCAGCTCGTGGGCGATCTGGGAGGTGAGCCTGCCCATGGCCGCCAGCTTTTCCGACTGGAGGAGCTTTTCCTGGACCTCCCGGAGGTTCCGCTCCATGTCCAGCCGCTCCTTCAAATCGACGAAGATGCCCACCGAGGCCAGCTCCTCGCCCGAGGGACCGTAGAGAATGGCCGAGGACAGGTTCCCTTCGATGATCTCTCCGTCCTGCCTCACATAGACCATGGGGTAGGAGCGCAGGCGGCCGACTCCCCCGTACTCGGGGCTCCGCATCATCTTCATCACCTCGCGGGCCGTGCCTTCGGGGTAGATGGCCCGGATGTTCATCTTTCCGATCACCTCGTCGGCCGAGTAGCCCAAGGTCTCCTCGGCCGCGTTGTTCCAGAGGAGTATGTCCCCCTGCATGTTCGTCGCCATGATGGCGTTGGGAGAGTTGTGAATGATCATGTTGAGAAAGTGGTGGGCCTCTTTGAGGTTCCACTCCATTTTCTTCCGGTGGGACTGGTCCGCGATGATCCCTTCATAGCCCAGGACCCTCCCCTGCTGGTCCTTGCGCACGTGGCTGGTGAGCAGCGCCGGAAGGGGCGTTCCGTCCTTCCGTTTGAACTCCACCTCGTAGTCGATCACCCGGCCGTCCCGTTCGATCAGCTCCTGGAACTCCCGCCGGTCCTCGGGGTGCATGTAGAGGTCCTCTGCGATGTCCATGCTCAGGAACTCGCCGCTGCTGTCGTACCCGAGCATGTCGATCAGGGCCTGGTTCGCTTTGAGGAACTTGCCTTCCTTGCTGCTGATGTAAACGCCGGCTCCCACGTGCTCGAACAGCCGCTCGTAGTCCTCCCGGCTGGTCTTGAGGGTCTTCTCCCGCTGTTTTCTCCGGGTGACGTCACGGTACACGCTGAGCTTCGACCTGGACCCGTCCGGGTTCCGGATCGGAACCTCCGTGATGTCGAAGGTCCGCCCGATCTCGGGCACGTGGTGCTCCCACTGGATTTCATGCCCGTCGAACACCTCCCGCGCCCGGCACCAGGGGCAGACGGCGTCCCGGCCGAAAATCACCCGGTAGCAGTGCGATCCCGCCGCGCCGCCCTCCTCGAACCGGGCCATGGCCCGGTTCGTGTACTCCACAGTGAGATCCTCGCCGATGAGATACACGCCGTCCTCCATCACGTCGAGGATCTGCTTCAGTCGCTCCTCGCTTACCGATTCCTCGGGCGTCTTCATTGCGGCGTTCTCCTGCCTCCGGGTTCAACGGCTCCTGAAAACGGGTTCCCGGAAAGCTCCGGGATCGGGCCGGGGGGGCGCCTTTGCAGTCGAATCGCCTGCTGCACGCCCCGGCACAACGCTTACACGGTAGCACAGGGCTCACGGGGCATCAACTCGACTGGGCCAACACTCGACTGGGCCGCCTCCCGGCCTCAAATATAACAGGCCGATACTCCAATGAATATGTGCTGACTGTTTCGACTCGGCAGGCAATGGAGCCCGCCACCTCAACCGGATGCCCGTTTTTTGAAAACCGCTGTGTTCGATTATTTTGTTGCGAACCATCAGAGTATGTACTATATTTCACAACTTTATATCGAACACACCTTGCGTGTTGATTGCGTACTGCCATTCTTGAGAGGAGGAAGGTCCATGGATTTTGCCCTGAGTGACGAGCTTCAAATGCTGCGGGACATGGCGCGGGACTTCGCCAGTGAAAAGATCGCGCCTTACGCGGACGAGTGGGATGAAAAGCATTACTTCCCGTACGAGGAGGCCCACAAGCCCATGGCTGAGCTGGGTTTTTTCGGCACGGTGATTCCGGAGGAGTACGGCGGGAACGAGATGGGCTGGCTCGCGGCCATGATCCTCACCGAGGAGATCGCAAGGGCCTCCAGCTCCCTGCGCGTCCAGGTGAACATGTCCGCCCTGGGCTGTGCTTACACGATCTACAAGTACGGTACCGAGGAAGCCAAGCAGAAGTACATCCCCAAGCTGGTGAGCGGGGAGTATCTGGGCGGGTTCGCCATCACGGAGCCCAACGCGGGCTCCGACGTCATGGCCATGAAGTCCACTGCGGCGGACAAGGGCGACCACTGGCAGCTGAACGGCTACAAGACCTGGATCAGCAACGCCACCGCGGCCGACGTGCTGATCTACTACGCCTACACCGACGACGAGGCCAAGGGCAGGAAGGTCCTGTCCGCCTTTGTGATCGAGCCCAAGAACTTCAACGGCATCACCACCACCGACCTGGACAAGATGGGATCCCGCTCCTCGCCCACGGGCGAGGTCATCCTCGAGGACACCCAGGTCCCCAAGGAGAACATCCTGGGCAAGCCCGGCGACGGCACCAGGATCGTGTTCGGCTCCCTCAACCAGACCCGCCTCTCGGCCGCGGCCGGCGGCGTGGGACTGGCCCAGGCCTGCCTGGACACCGTGACCACCTATGCCATGGAGCGGGAGCAGTTCGGCAAGCCCATCGGCCAGTTCCAGATGAACCAGGACATCATCGGCCAGGTGGCGGCCGAGATCGAGGCGGCCCGGCTCATGGTGTACAAGGCGGCCTGGCAGAAGGACCAGGGCAACCTGGGAAACACCCTCGAGGTGGCCCACGCCAAGTATCTGGCCGGGGAGATCGCTGTGAAGGCCTCCCACATGGCCATGAAGATCCTGGGCGCCTACGGCTACTCCACGGAGTACCCCGTCGCCCGTTTCTACCGGGACGCACCGACCTACCAGATGGTGGAAGGCTCCAGCAACATCTGCAAGTGGATCATCGCTTTGGATCAGCTCGGAATCCGGAAAGCAAACCGATAGCACACTGAAAGTGCTTTGGACAAGGAGGCAAGATGAAACCATATTTTCAAAACATGAATCCGATCGGCAAAGAGCTGACGGACAAGCAAAAAGAGGACGCAAAGGACAACGTCCGGCAGATCCAGGAGGTGGAGCAGCAGGTGGCCGAGGCGGTCGAGGCGGTGAAGAACGCCGGCATCCCCGCGGAGAAGATCAAGAAGCGGGGGCAGATGACCGTCTGGGAGCGGATCGAGCACCTGGTGGATCCGGGAACCTGGTGCCCCCTTCACACGCTCTACAACCCCAAGTCCAACGAGGAAGGCACCACCGGAGTCATCGACGGCCTGGCAAAAATCAACGGCAAGTGGGCCGTGGTGATCGGCTTCGACAACAAGGTCATGGCCGGGGCCTGGATCGCGGGGCAGGCTGAGAATCAGCTCAGGGTCACCGACCTCGCCAAGCGGCTCCACGTGCCCCTGGTCTGGATCGTCAACTGCAGCGGCGTCAAGCTCCCCGAGCAGGAAGAAGTGTATGCGGACCGCCGGGGCAACGGCACCACCTTTTTCCGGCACGCCGAGCTCGAAAAGATCGGTGTTCCGATACTGGCGGGCATTTACGGCACCAACCCGGCGGGCGGCGGGTACCAGGGAATCAGCCCCACCCTCCTGATCGCCCACAAGGACGCCAACATCGCCGTGGGCGGGGGCGGCATCGTGGGCGGCATGACCCCCAAAGGTTACTTCGACGAGGAGGGCGCTGAGCAGCTCATCGAGGCCACGCGCCACTTCAAGCAGATCCCGCCGGGAAGCGTTCCCATTCACTACAATGAAACCGGCTTCTTCAAGGAGGTGTACGACACGGAAACGGAAGTGCTCGACGCCCTGAAGAAGTACGTGAACATGATGCCGGCCTACGATCCGGCCTTCTTCCGCGTGGACGAACCCAAGGAGCCCAGGTTCGCCGGCGACGACCTGAACAGCATCGTAGCCTTCAACCAGAAGCGGAGCTACAGCTTCGACGACGTTCTGGCCCGCATCTTCGACGCAAGCGAGCATCTGGAGTTCCGGCCGGACTACGGCCCTGAGGTGTACACGGGCCTGGCCAAGATCGACGGGTTCCTGGTGGGCTTCATCGGAAACCGGCAGGGCTTCCTGGGCGCCAAGTACCCGGATTACGCGGAAGGGCAGTACATGGGCATCGGCGGCAAGCTCTATCGCCAGGGCCTGATCAAGATGAACGAGTTCGTCACGCTCTGCGGCAGGGATCGCGTGCCCATCGTCTGGTTTCAGGACACCACGGGAATCGACGTGGGGGACATCGCCGAGAAGGCCGAGCTCCTCGGTCTCGGCCAGTCCCTTATCTACTCCATCGAGCAGACCGACGTACCCCAGATCTGCGTCGTGCTGCGCAAAGGCACGGCGGCCGCGCATTACATCATGGGCGGACCCACGGCCAACAACCACAACGCCTTCACCCTGGGCACCCCCACCACGGAGATCTACGTGATGCACGGGGAGACCGCAGCGGCGGCCTCGTTCTCGAGAAGGCTCGTCAAGGAGAAGGACGCGGAGAGGCCCCTGGGTCCGGTCATCGACAAGATGAACCAGCTCGCCAAGGAGTACTACGACAAATCGCGGCCGACCTACTGCGCCAAGCGCGGCTTCGTGGACGAGGTGGTTTCGTTCACCGAGCTCCGGAAGTACATCCAGGCCTTCACCGGCTGCGCCTACCAGAACCCCATGTCCATCTGCCCCCAGAACCACATGATGATTCCGCGAATCATCAAGGGCTGATTCGAGCGGCATTCCAGGGGGCGGTCTCGACGAGGCCGCCCCTTTTTTTCATGGCTCCGCGCCGAACAGCTCCAGGGCGTTTTCTCCCAGAATGCGCGCGAGGTCGCGGTCAGCGAGGCCGCTTTCGGCCAATCGCCTCAGCTCCCTGTCCCAGGCGTATGGGATGTTCGGGAAGTCCGTTCCGTACAGGACCCGGTCGGGGCGAAACGATGCAAGCGGAGGCGGCGGGGGTGCCGGAAAATATCCGGCCAGGGCCATGGTGGTGTCCAGCCAGAGGTTGTCGTACGCTTCCAGGAGCCGGCGGTGCTCCGCATACTCGTCCATGCCCAGATGGGGAACGCAGAGCCTGAGGCCGGGATGGGCCCGCAGAAGCCTCTCCACCCTGGAGGCCCCGCAGATCTCGTGGGGGTCGCACGCATAGGCGGGGCTACGAGGCTCCCTGCCCGCGTGAAGCACGAGGGGTTTGCCGTGCTCTGCGCAGATCGCGGCCACCTCGCCGGTCGCCGGTCCGTCCACCGGTACACACTGCACGTGGGCATGCAGCTTCACGCCCGCAAGCCCTGATTGGAACGCCTCCTCCAGAATCTCGCGGGCTCCGGGTTCCCCGGGATAGACCGTTGCCAGGGCGATGATACGGGGATCGAACCCCCCGGCTCGGGCCATGAACCGGTTCAGGCCGCGGGAGACGCCCGGCCGGTGGGCGTAGCAAAGGGCAACGACGCGGGTCACGCCCCGGGACAGAAGGAAGGACGCCGAGTCCTGCGCCTTCAGGCGGTAGCGGATCGGCCAGCCATGCCGGTCGAACCAGTCTCGAATGGAAGCGAACAGCTCGTCGGGAAACAGGTGGACGTGGGCATCCACCACGGGCGGAAGACCGGGGGGGACCCGGTCTCCTTCGAGATCTTGGACGGCGGGGAGCGGGGATCGCAGCATCGGTTACAGGCCTCGACAAGGTAGGAAGAGAGCTCGCCGGGAAGGGCACAAAGAGCGCGAAGCGGTTGCCACCGGGACGCCAAACGATCAGGACGTCCGAATTCTCGCCCCCTGCTCCAGCTCCGAGGGCGTCAACCCGTACAGCGCGTCCAGCAGGGACGCCTGAAAGGTTCCCGGCCCGCGGCTCTCGGCGGCCGCTCTCTCCCCTGCGAGGCCGAAGAAGGCCAGAGCGGTCGCGGACGCCTCGACGGGGTCTTCATCCACCGCGTGAAATGCGCCGATCAGGGCCGTGGCCATACATCCGGAGCCGGTGATCCGGCCCATGAGCTCGTGTCCGTTCTGAACGCGGAGGATCCGGTTCCCGTCCGTCACCAGGTCCTCCGCCCCCGTGATCACCAAAGTCGTCGAAAGATCCGCTGCAAGCCGGAGAGCGGTCTCTGCGGCCTCGTCCACCCCGTGGACGGAGTCCACGCCTTTTGTCGTGGACTCCGCGCTGATGAGCGAGAGCACCTCGGAGGCGTTACCCCGCACCACGCCGATCTTGATGTCCATCAGGATCCGCTTGGCCGTTTCCGTCCGAAAGCTCGTCGCTCCGGACCCCACGGGATCCAGGATCACCGGGATGCCCCTCTCGTTGGCCCGCCGTCCCGCCAGGAGCATGGCGTCGATCCAGGCCGGGCTCAGGGTGCCGATGTTGAGGACCAGCGCTCCGGCCAGAGAGACCATCTCCTCGACTTCCTCCACGGCATGGGCCATGACGGGAGAGGCCCCCGCGGCCAGAAGCGCATTCGCCGTGACGTTCATGACCACGTAGTTCGTGATGTTGTGCACCAGCGGCTTCACATTGCGGACCGCCTGAAGGTTGCCAGCTGCTCTGCTTCCTGCTTCCGATTCCGGCATCTCTTCTCCTCATCTCTTGCAGAGGTTCAACCCCGGGCTCGCGGGTCGGAAAAGTGGTCCCAGCCCCGGCGTTCGAAGGTGGAGCGCGTACCGTCCGCGCGAACCAGGTCCAGGCGCCCTGCGGCATCCGTGATCCAGCCGATCCGGGTCACGGGAACCTCGCTCACCCGGGCCACGGCGGCTCTGAGAGCGTCCACATGCATGGGTGCGCATGTGACGATCAGCTCGTAGTCGTCACTGTCCCGCGTGACCAGGCTCGAGGGATCCTCTCCGCTCCCGCGGGCGGCCCATCGGAGGGACTCGCTCACCGGAAGGGCGTCCTCCTGCACCTCGGCCCCGGCGCGGCTCTCTTCACAGATGTGGCCCAGATCCCCCAGAAGTCCGTCGCTGATGTCGATCATGGCGTTCGCAAGACCGGTGCCGGCAATGGCCCGGCCTTCTCGAACCCGGTGTGCCGGCGTTCTGTAGGCCTGGAGCAGGGGAAAGGCCTCGGGGGCTTCTCCGTCGCCTCTTGCGTGCGCCAGGAGATCGAGGCCGGCCGCGGCCTGACCCGGCCAGCCCGAGACCAGGATCGCATCCCCCTCCCGGGCGCCCGACCGTCTCACCATGCGCCCCCGCTCCACCTCACCGATCAGCGTAATGTCGATGAATGCGCCGTCTCCCGAGCGCGTGATGTTTCCCCCGGCGATTACGGCGCCCAGCGGGTTCAGCTCCTCCAGGAACCCCCTGTACAAGTCAAGCACGTCCTCGGCGGCGGCACCCAGCTCCAGTCCCATGGAGACCAGGGCCCACCGGGGAAACCCGCCCATGGCTCCGATGTCGCTGATGTTCATCGTCATGGCCCGCCGTCCGATCTGCACGGGGCTCATGATGTCCCGCAGGAAGTGGCGGCCCTCCACCATGGCGTCGCAGGTCACGAGGAGATCGTATCCGGAGCGGGGTGTCATGGCGGCGGCGTCGTCGCCGGCGCCGACGATCAAACCGGCGTCCCTGCCCCCGCGCTCCTCCAGGAGCGTTCGGATGCGGCGGATCAGGCCGAACTCCCCGACGTCTGCCAGGGTTTCCATGGAAACGGCTCCTTCTGTCATGCTTTCCGAATCAGACGACAGAGGCGAAAAGCGGCTTCATCGGGATCCGGCCGGCAGCAGACGGACGAGATCACCGCGATCCCGTAGGCCCCGGAATCCATGACCTGAGCCGCGTTTTCTTCATTGATGCCGCCGATGGCGATCACCGGCGCATCGATGGAGTCCGAGACCGACCGCAGGGCCTCCAGCCCGCCGGCCGGCCCGGCGTCCGCCTTGGAGGTGGTGGGAAAGACCGGCCCGAACCCGACGTAGTCGGCTCCGTCCCGGACACAGGCCGCAGCCTCCTCCAGGTTGGATGCGGAGCCCCCGATGATGCGCTCCGCGCCGAGAAGCTCCCGCGCCGGTCCGATGGGAAAGTCCTCCTGCCCGAGATGAACGCCGTCGGCGCCGGAAGCCATGGCCACGTCGATCCGGTCGTTGACGATGAAGACCGCTCCCGCCGCCGCGCAGACCGCCTTCATTTCCCGGGCGGTTTCAATGAGGCTCCGGGTCGAGCCCGTCTTCTGCCTGAACTGAATGACGTCCGCTCCGCCCTGGACGGCCAGACGCGCCAGCTCCAGGTGGGAGAACCGCTCCTGGAGCGCGATGTCCGTGAGCACGTGCAATCTTCCGATTCGCCTCATGAACGAAGCTCCCCTTCAAATCCGATTTCCGCCTCAGCAGCGCCGGCGTCCCGGCAGGCCGGCCGCCCGCTCTACGTGGCATCATACCGCGTACGCGCCGTTTTTCAAGTCGAAGAATCCGTGCAAGGCGCTCACCGAAAACCGGGGCTCCCCGTTGCTCCCGAGTTGACAGGAGCAGCGGGGTTCCATAGACTCCTGCGCATCAGGAATCGTCGGAACAAAGGAGATCTCATGGACAAGGTGGTCATCTCGGTCCTGGGCACGGACCGCCCCGGCATCGTGGCCGCGGTCTCGAAGGTGCTCATGGAGCGCCGATGCAACGTGGAGGATGTGACCCAGACCATCCTGCAGGGAGAGTTCGTGGGGATCCTGATCGCCACAGTTCCGCAGGGGGCGTCTCCGGAGTCCCTTCGCGAGGAGCTCGGCCGCTCCCTCGACCCCCTGGGGCTGCGATTGCTCCTCAAACGTCTCGAACCCCACGCCCTGCCGGTTTCTTCGGAAGCGAGCGAGCCCTTCGTCGTCGTAACCAACGGACCGGATCGGCTTGGGCTCGTGGCGGGTATCACGTCGGTCATGGCCCGTTTCGGCGTGAACATCACCCACTTGAAGGCTGCATTTCGCGGGGGTGACGATCCCCGGCGGAACACGATGATCTACGAGGTGGACGTCCCGCTCTCTGTCGATCGGAAGAGGTTCCTGGGTGCACTGCAGGACGAGGCGCGTGCGCTGGGTCTGGAGCTCAGCGTGCAGCACCGCGACATCTTCGAGACGATCAATCGAATCTGACGGGCGAATCTAACGGGCCCATCAACCGGGGAAACAATATGCTCACCGACCGTGAAGTCCTGTCCACGATCGAGATGCTCCGGAGCGAGCACCTCGACGTGCGGACCGTCACCCTGGGCGTCAGCCTTCTGGACTGCGCGAGCCACGACGCCGATCGATTCTGCAGGAACATTCACCGGAAGATCCGCTCCCTGGGGGACGGCCTGATCCGGACCTGCGACGAGATCGGGGACAAGTACGGCATTCCCGTCGTCAACAAGAGGATCGCCGTCAGCCCCATCGCAGTAGCCGGCGCCCCCTTCGACGTCTCCGGCATGGTGCGCGTCGCCCGCACCCTGGACGAGGCGGCCCGCGAGATGAACGTGGACTTCATCGGCGGGTTCAGCGCTCTGGTGGAGAAGGGCTTCACCCCGGGAGACCGCGCCCTGATCGACGCCGTTCCAGAGGCCCTGAGCGAGACCGAACGCGTCTGCGCCTCCATCAACGTGGCTTCCACCGCCGCCGGCATCAACATGGACGGGGTCGCCCTCATGGGAAGCGTGGTCAAGGAGGCCGCGCGCAGGACCGCTTCATCGGACGGCCTCGCCTGCGCCAAGCTCGTGGTGTTCGCCAACATCCCCCAGGATATCCCCTTCATGGCCGGCGCATACCTCGGCATCGGCGAGCCCGACGCTGTCATCAACGTGGGGGTCAGCGGTCCGGGCGTGGTGAAAAAGGCCATCGACCGTGCCATGCAGGCGGACGCGACCCTCGACCTGGGTCGCTTGTCCGAGATCATCAAGAGGACGGCGTTCAAGGTGACCCGGGTCGGCGAGCTCATCGGATCGGAGGTCGCCGCCGTGCTGGACGTGCCGTTCGGGGTGGTGGACCTATCTCTCGCTCCCACTCCGAACGTGGGAGACAGCGTGGGGGAGATCTTCCAGAGTCTTGGACTGGAGAGCATCGGCGTGCCCGGCTCCACCGCGGTCCCCGCCCTCCTGAACGACGCCGTAAAGAAAGGGGGCGCCTTTGCCAGCTCCCACGTGGGGGGACTGAGCGGGGCGTTCATCCCGGTGAGTGAGGATCTGAACATCTCCGAGGCGGCGCGCAAGGGCTACCTCTCCATTGAAAAGCTCGAGGCCATGACCAGCGACTGCTCGGTGGGGCTCGACATGGTG
>JAIPEI010000056.1 GCA_021737245.1 Deltaproteobacteria bacterium
CGGGGCGCAGTGAACCAAGGCCGTTGCAAGAACGGCGCAAACCATCCCGCGGTTCAGAAAAGCGCCGAACCCCGTCCGGAAGCTGAACGCCCGCCGAATGGGAGGACGGGCGCGCGTTTTCTGGGGCTCTCTCATAAAGGACCCAGGCGTGATCGGTTGAGACAAAAAAATCAGCGGGGCGTTCTCAAGGAACCGAGTCCGCTTCAGTCCCTCCGGCCTTCCTGCGTGCCGGGGGTCCACTCCGCCAGGAAGTACCGGTCGATCTCGTCGTAGTAAGGGCGGTAATCCAGTTTCTTTCGCACGGCCGCCACGGAATGGCCGTAGTACAGGGGCGCCCAGAAGGCCTCGAATGCGATCAGCTTCTGGGCACGGGACAGCAGGTCTCTGCGCCCCTCCCCGGATTCACACCGGTCGGCCTCTTGAAGGAGTTCGATGATCTCCGGTGTGGTTCCCTGGCACAAAGGACCCTCCTCGAGAAAGAGGTGATTCAGAATGGCGCTGGCGTCGAAGATGGAGTAGCTTCCATGGGTAATGAAGGCCAGCGGGATCTCCCCTTTTCGCAGTTTTTCGAAAAGCCTGTCCCACCGCCCGGCCATCCAGTGAAGATCGGCCCGGATACCCACGGCCAGGAGGTCCTGCACGATGGCCTCGGCCACGGACTCGTCCCGGTAGGCATAGAAATCCACATGGAACCCGTTGGGAAAACCCGCTTTCTCGAGGAGACGCCGGGCCCGGTCGGGATCGTAGGCGTATGTCCGAATATCCGGTTCGTAGCCGAAGTGGAGGGGGGTGGCGGCACCGTGGTTCAGCTCGGCCATGCCCCGGAGTATGTCCTCCACGATGCGCTGCCGGTCGATGGCGTGGTTGACCGCCCGCCTCACGAAACGATTCTTGAAGTAGTCCACCCCGCTCCGGCCTTTGGCGTCCATGATCAGGAAAAAGTTGCGAAGAATGTTCGCACGCCGGACCCGGATCTCCGGATGGTTCTCAAGAAACTGGATCTGCTCGGGTGTGATGGATCCGCTTCGAACGACGTCCACCTCCCCGGTCAACAGGGACTCGATACGGATCATCACTTCGGGAATGACCCGGATCTCCAGATAGGGAATCCGGGGCTTGCCTTTCGGGCGGCCGAAGTAGTGCGGGTTGGCTTTGAACCGGATCCTGGAGGGAACCTCCCACTGGACGAACTCGTATGGGCCGGTGCCCACGGGATGTTTCCCGAAGGCCTCGCCACCCACCTCCCGGTGATATTGGGGAGGCAGGATGAAAAACACATTGGCAAGCAGCTCGATGGCGACACGAGGGTGGAGCGAGGTCGGAATGCGGACGGTTCGTTCGTCCACCACCTCGACATCGCCGAAGGCTCGAAAGAGCTTGTGGCTGAGGGCGCCGGGGGTTTTGAACACCTCCATGGAGTACCGGACCGCCTCGGCTGTCAGAGGTTCGCCGTTGTGAAACCGGACACCCGGCCGCAGGGTGAACTCGAGGACGTTCCCGTCCACGACGCGATAGGAGACGGCCAGGCAGGGAACGATCTCCTTCTTGTCCGGATCCCTGTACACGAGCGTATCCGCCCAGTGGTGGCAGAGGATGAGTGTCTGGCGTGAGCTGGAACGAGTCTGGCAGAGGGAGTCGAAGCTTACTTTCATGGCCACGACGAGCGTGTCGTCCCCGGCCTCGATTGGAGATGCGAGGCCGAGGCAGAGCACCGGGATGAGGCTCAGCCGACGAATCATATGAATCATCGTTTCCTCCTCTCACGTCTTTTACTCAAGGCCTTTCCGAGCGTTTCGGGTGTTCACCGTGCCAGGCTCTGCATCTGTTCGATTCGACTGAAATAGGGGGGGTCCATCCGGAAAGGGTCTTTTTTGCCCATCTCATCGTCGATCAGCGAGGTTCCTTAATGCCCAAAGTTCCATTATAAACAAAGCGGCTGGAAGCGTGGTATTCGGGTCCAATTGAGGATGCCACCATACCACAACCCCTGTATGTTGAAAAGAAATGGTTCCGGTATGAATGCAGCAGGCAGGAAAAGGGGCCAATGATGCGGGTGGGATACCGGCGATTTCCCGGCGATAGAGTATCATTCATAAAAACGGGCAAGAAGCTGTTTCGTCTTGACCACATTCATGTTCAGCCCCAGCTCCTTGCGGTCGAAGCCCATGGCGATTCCAAGGATCTGAGGGAGATAGAGCACGGGCAGGCCGTACTCGGCTTCGAACGCCGACTCGATGCCCTTCTGGTTGCTGTCGTACATGACCGAGCAAAAGGGGCAAACCAGGGTGAGGGCGTCCGCACCGGCCGCCTTGATGTCCTCCAGCTTTTCCCTGGCCACGGACATGGATGTCCCCTCGTCCACAGGAAGCACCGGCCCGCCGCAACAGCGCTTCTTGTCTCTGTAGGCGACCGGGACGGCACCGGTCAGCGCGACCAGTTCATCCAGGGTCCTCGGGTTCTCCGGGTCGTCGAATCCGTCGTAGATCTCGCTGGGTTTGAGGTAATGGCAACCGTAATGGGCCGCAACGCGAAGCCCGTCGAGCGGCTTCCGGACGCTTTTCGCAATCTCCTCCTGCCCGATCTCCTCGAACAGCACCCGGGCGAAATGGCGGACCCGGGTGGGGCCTTCGTATCGCAGCCCGAGACGATCCAGATCGCGATTCACGGCTTCGCGCGCGGACTCGTCGTGATCCAGGCGGTGTGCGGTTTCGGTCAGTGCCGAGGTGCAGGAGCTGCACAGGGTGCAGATGTCCAGGCCCTGCTTCTGCGCCAGGGCGAGGTTGTATGCTCCGAGCAGGGTCGAGGATTCGATGCTGGCGCTTCGGACGGGAAACCCGCAGCAGATAAAAGACTCCAGATCCACAAAGGTCAGACCCAGTCGTTCGGCCACCTTGCGCGAGGAGAGTTCGTAGTTTCGGGATCGGGCCGGTATGGTGCAGCCGAGAAACAGGGCGTATTTCATGTGAAACCTCGTTTGGTGTCCTCTTGTCGCGGTGAGCAGGACCGGCCCCGACAGGGGCCTCGTGGTGTCGGGTTTCCGAGCCGCCGCCGCGGGACAGGGCGGGACGCGATGTCAAGCCCGACTATAGGTTCCGCCGGATTCGGTGTCAAGACGTTGATGGCTTGCTTTTCGCGGCATTCGCCGATAGACTCACGCCGCATCCTCTCTCCAAAGGCCGCCGGTCTCCGTGTCGGCCGAATGACCTGGATATCCGGATTGATCGAGGAAGAAGGAGGCCATTTTGAAAACAGTCAACCCGGACTACGTGAAGGCGGTCTCCCGCCAGGTCAGCGCCTGCCCCTACTTCCATTTGATCTCCATGGAGATCGAGGATCTGGGCTGGGGATGGTCTCGTCTCATGGTGGAGATCGGTGAGGAGCATCTTCAACCGTTCGGTATGGTGCATGGGGGTGTCTTTTCCTCGCTGATTGATGCGGCTGCGTTCTGGGCGGTGTATCCCTGCCTCGACGAAGAGGACGGCATGACCACCGTGGAGATGAAGCTCAACTATCTCTCCCCCGCAGCCGAGGGCCGGCTCGTGGCCGAAGGCAGTGCCGTCAAGGTGGGCCGGACGCTTTCCCTGGGAGAAGCCTCGGTAACAGACGGGGAAGGGCGTATCCTGGCCCATGGCACGGCCACCCTCATGCGGATCCCCGGCCTCCGGTTGAACACCATGAGCAGGCTCCCTCCAAAATTCCTGCCCCCTGAGTTATAACCGCGCTGCAAATCTCTCGAAGCAGGGAGTTCGGCCTCGTGTTGTCAAGCGGTTGCAACTCTGAGTTGGAAACGCAGCAATGCCCGGTTCGTTTATATGGGCACCGCTAGGTATGCGTGGGTCGAAATCATGACGCTCCCTGGACGGAGACGTCCGAAGGCTGACGTTTTTCTTTTCTCCCGGGATATGCCTGAAAGCCAAGCCGCTGAAATCGCGAAAAAATGCAGGAATTGCCCTGTGGCATGCTTCCTGCTGATTACAAGAATGTCAGGCCGTTTCCCCGGAGAGACGGTCGCCTGGTTCAGCAGTGGGGGGGAGGATGCATTCATCAGAGACGGAAAAGTTGCGGATTCTTCACACACCGGGATCCTGCGCTCCCGGCGAGGGAGGAGGATTCTTAGAGGAGCAGGGCCTCAGGGCCGAGCTCGCGGCGCTGAATGCGGCGTTCGAGGCTGCAAGGATGGGGCGAGAGGGCGAGGCGTTCGCTCGGAGCATCGCAGCTATCCTGGAGAAGCAGCGCCGTTAATCCCCGGGGCGATTCAGCACCCGGTTCAACTCCTCGATCGCCGGCTGCCACACGCCGTGGAAATGCTCCCAGAAAAAAGCCCTGGCCAGCACGAAGCGGTTTTGGCGCGATCCGGCGTTTTTCATCCTTCGGTTCCAGCCTTCCTGAAACGCCCGGAGCCTGGCTTTCCGGTCATCGTCTTCAGCCGACTCGATGACCTCCTCGATCATGCGCCTTCGTTCCCGCTCAAAGGAGAATCGGTCTTCTCTGAACAGCTTTGCCAGCCTGGAGTGTCTTTCCAGGGCTTCCTGTTCTCTCTTTTCTTTCTCGGATTCCCAGCTCACGGTTGTCGGTTCCATCTGTTCCCGGCACGGACTGCACAGGCTGCCTTCGTGAAGGGCCTGCGCTGCGTGGTGACCGCGATATGTCAAGCTCGAGCGGGACACCGGTACGGCCTTCATTCTTTTATACAACCGATTGCGGTCGGTGTCAATGCGGGGCGTCGATCTGGTGGCATGGAAACGGCCGCTGCATGAGAGCCGGCCGCGGGGGGCTCAGTTGTTTTCCCTCCTGGAAGGTGGTAGGGTAAGCGTCGTCCGATGGGGACGAGACACGACGGAATCGAGGAGAGGAGCCCATACGGCTCCTCCCGTTTCAAGAGGAACGCGTGCAGGCCGGGGCTGCACTGGTGACCGGACCCGATCCGGGAAAGGGTGAATCCATGGACGTAAAATCCGCCATTTCCACGCTCTCCCAGGGAGAGAAGATCAAGGCAGGCCTGATCTGGGCCTCCCAGAGCATCGAGCTGCTCCAGGGGCTGGGGGCTGTGGAGCGGGCCGGCGGCATCCATGTCGTCAAGGGGCTCTGCGCCATGATCGGACATGAGGTGGCCCTCGTTCGAACGGTCACCGGCGATCCGGCATGGGACGATGTCCTGCCGCAGCTGGACAGAGCCCTGGTGATGATTGAATCCGGAGTTCCCCGGGAAGCGACCGGACATCTGTCCGGGGCCTTGAGCAGGACGACAAGCATTCTCCAGCGGCGCATGTCGTTTCTCACCCGGGAAGGGATGCTGTGATCCGTGCCGGATGGAACGTGCTCGGCGGCCGTAGACGATGCCGGAGGGGTAAAAGGTGCGGGAAGAACGCGTGAGACGGCTTCTCTCGGAGCTGCAGAAAGGCCGGGTCAATGTGGAGGAGGCCGTCGCCGCTCTCCGGGATCTTCCTTTTGAAGATATCGGCTTCGCGTGCATCGACCACCATCGGTCGTTGAGGCGCGGGCTTTCCGAGGTGCTCTTCGGTGAGGGTAAACGCGTCTCCGACATGCTGGCGATCATGGAGCGGATGCTCGGCCGGGAGGAGAATATCCTGATCACCCGGCTCTCCCGGGAAAAGGCCGAAGAGATTCAAAAGGCCCACCCGGAGAGTGACTATCATGAGCGAGCGCGCTGCCTTACCCTGGTGAGACACCCGAGAGTGGACCGGGGGCGGGGAGCCATCCTCGTGATCAGCGCCGGGACCTCGGACATCCCCGTGGCCGAGGAGGCCGCGGTTACGGCGAGGTTCATGGGAAACGATGTGGACAGCCTTCACGATCTGGGCGTTTCAGGCATCCACCGGGTCCTGTCCCACCGGGAAAAGATCACGCGGGCCGCAGTCATCGTGGTGGCGGCGGGTATGGAAGGCGCCCTGCCGAGCGTCGTGGCCGGCCTCGTGGACAAGCCCGTGATCGCCGTTCCCACAAGCGTGGGGTACGGTGCGAGCTTCGGCGGCATCGCGGCCCTGCTGGGCATGCTCAACTCGTGTGCGGCGGGGGTGACCGTGGTGAACATCGACAACGGCTTCGGAGCGGGATACGCCGCGTCCCTGATCAATCGGGACGTGAAGCGGTGATCACCGCCGGCCTGTTTCGCAGGCCTCCGTGCGCCGGATCTCACGGGCCAGGGCTCTAAGCGCGGAGGCGCGGGCCCGCTTCTCCTCGTCCCAGCAGGGCAGCAGCGTGTTGTTCTGAAGGAGCGGTTCTGAAAGATCCAGGTCCGACCCCGCCACGGCCTCGGGCCACAGGTCCGTGTGCGGGATGGGCGAGTACTCCGCCAAATGGGGAACGGCTCCCGCCCGGCGCACGGCTTCCAGCGTCCGTTTCACCGAGTCGAGGGACTGTCCCGGAAGCCCCATCATGACGTACACTCCGATTTCAGCTCGCCTGTAGCCGGCAAGGCGAAAATGCTCCACGGCCCTTTCGAACTCCCCCTCCCGGACCTTTTGGTCCAGGCGCCTTCTGAAAGCGAAGTCCGTGGTTTCCAGTCCGAGGCGGATGGTTCGGAATCCCGCCTGGTGCAGGAGCCGTGCGGTCTCAGCGGTGACCTCACGCAGATGCAGGGCGTTGGGCGCGTGAAAGCGGAGATCAGACGCCCGGCTCGACAGGCCTTTGAGCAAAGGGCGGGCGTGACCTTGGGCGTTCACGAGCAGGGCGTCGTCGTAGAAAGCCACGTCCCGGATGTCGAGGGTGTCGCGCCAGTGAAGGATTTCCTCCAGAACGGCCTCCGGGGATCTTTGTCTGAACACGGGCTGAAGAAAGGAGCTGGCGCAGTAGCGGCAGCAATAGGGACAGCCCGTGGAGGTCGCGACACAGACGTACTCCGGGTCCCGGAGCAGGTCGAAGGCCGGGTGGGGCGGGAAGTCGTTCGGTGCAGGGGGGGAAGAAGGCGCCCCGACGGCCTCGAGCGTTTGGGAGATCGCTTCCGGATCCCGCCCGCCCGCCACCAGATCCGCGCCGGAGTATCGTACGGCGTGCTCACGGCAGAGCTGCGCATAGATGCCCCCGAGAATGACGGGCACCCGCGGGTGGACCCGCCGGACCAGGGACACGGCCTCCTGCACCCCGGGGTACCAGTAGGTCATCAGGGAGGTGATCAGGACGGCCGAGGGATCGGGGACGGCGGCCAGGGCCTCGGCGAACAGCTCCGGCGCGATGCCGTACCGGCTGTAGGGCCGCCGGAAACGGCCCAGCGGCGCGGGGCGCGGAATCTCGGTTCTCCAGAACTTTCCGGTGCCGTAAGCCCGGCGGACCGGTGGAACGGACCGGCCGTCCGCTTGCATACCGGGGTGGTGGACGTCGAGGCAGTCGATCAGGTGTACCGCATAACCGCGGCTGCGGAGCAGGCCGGCGATGGCCAGCAGCCCCAGGGGCTTGGACCAGAGATCGTAGGCCGCAAAATCGGTGATCCAGGGGTTGATCAGGATGAGTGCGGGGGGCATGGCAAAAGGATCCTTTGGAAGCCGGCAATGGGACCCATTCCTACACGGAAGCCGCCCGTAAGTAAAGGGTACACGGCCAAACTTCTTGACAGCCGGCAGCGGATATCATAGAGGCATCATACCATGAACTGCACACCGGACATCCTCGAGGTCGACCTGACCGGCGGCCGGTGGGAGCGCATACCCTATCCCGTACGGGCATTCCGGGAAGTCCTGGCGGGCAGGGGGTTCAACGCCCTCTTCCTGAACGAACGGTTGAGTCAAGATACCGATCCCCTGGGCCCGGACAACCTCCTCGTGCTCTCCTGCGGCCTTCTCACCGGGACTGCGGCACCCGCCTCGTCCAGGGTGCATCTGGGGGCCCTGTCCCCCCTGACGGGCGTTCTCGGAAGCTCGAACGTGGGTGGACCCCTGGGAAGGGCCCTTCATGCCTGCGGATTGCAGGCGGTGGTGATTCGGGGCCGCTCCCGCATGCCGGCGGTGCCCTCGATCCACGGCCGTGATGTACGCATTGAGGAGGCCGTGGACCTCTGGGGCCTCGACACGCGCGAAACCGAGTCGCGGCTCCGGGCGGAGCATCCGGGAGAGACCCCGGGCATCCTTTCCATCGGGCCGGCCGGGGAAAACGGCGTCGCATTCGCCTGCGCCATGAGCGACTACGACCACGCGGCCGGGCGAACGGGGCTCGGGGCGGTCATGGGGTCCAAGCGGTTGAAGGCGATCGTGGTGCGAAGGGAGGGGCTTCCTCTTCGTGCCCTTTCCGGCGAGACGGCCGGGAAGGCGGTGAGACGGTATGCCCGGCGGATCCGGGAGGCCGCGGAGTTCCGTTTCTTTCAACGCCACGGGGGCGCGGGATACGTGACCTGGTGTAACGACATGGGCATCCTGGCGACCCGCAACTACCGGCAGAACCGCTTCGAATCGGTGGATGCCATCGACGGCCGCGGGCTTCACCGCCACGTGGTGTCCACCCGCGGATGCCCCGGTTGCCCGGTCCGGTGCAAGGCCGATCTGCACTTCGAGAACGACAGAGGACGGGGCGAGGCCTTCAACCGGCCGGAGTTCGAATCCATGGTGAACCTGGGCGCAAAGTGCGGGCTGGGCGATCTCGAGACCGTCGTACGGCTGGACAACCTCTGCTCGGGGCTGGGGATGGATTCCATCTCCACGGGCACGGTCGTGGGTTTTGCCATGGACCTGTTCGACCGAAGGATCATCGACCGCGACGAGACCGGAGGGCTCGATCTCTCCTGGGGCAACGCGGAGGCCATGGAGACGCTGATCCGGCGGATCGCCCGGCGGCAGGGCCTGGGGGCGATCCTCGCCAATGGCGTGCGGCGGGCCGCCCGCGAGCTGGGCCGGGGGGCTGATCAGTACGCACCGCACGTCAAAGGACTGGAGCTTCCCGGGTACCATCCGGGCCACATCATGGGGACGGCCCTCGGTTACATGATCTCGGCCCGGGGAGGGGACTTCAGCAACATCTACGCCTCGCTGGAGTACTCCTGGCCCCCGGAGCGGGCCGAGGCCGAGTTGGGATACCGGTTTTCCCCCCGCATCGACGAGATCCACGGAAAGGCGTTCCTCGTTCGGAGCGCCGTGCTGGTGAACATCGCCATGGACTGCCTGGGGCTCTGCAAGGTCCCGGCTTTGTCGCTCCTGCGGGGGTTCGACCTGGAGGCCGAGGCCGAGCTGGCGCGGGGGCTTACCGGCCTGGACATCCAGGTGGAGACCCTGATGCGCGTGGGGGAACGGGTGGCGGACCTGGAGCGGCTCTTCAACCTGAAACGCGGGGTGGGATCCCCGGAGGACCGCCTGCCGCCCATGTTCATGGCACGGCCGTACGGCTCCGGTGAAAAGGTTGAAAAGCGTTACGAGGCCATGCTCGAGGAGTACTACGGTCTGATGGGATGGGACGAAGAGGGCCGTCCGCAGGAGGCGCGTTCGGCATCGGTCGAAGACCGGATGGATCCGGAGGAGGGCGCTCCCCGGACAACGGGATCGGACGGGCGTTTGGAACACGGGGGACTCGGAGAAAGGGATGAGGGCAATGGATGCTAGCCGTCCGGACGGGTTCCCGTTCATGAGGTTCCTGTCTCGAGGAGACCGGGAGCGGATTCACGGGGCGGTCTGTCACATCCTGGACCGCATCGGCATGCGGGTCTTTCACGAGGAGGCCGCGGTGCTTCTGGAAAAAGCAGGGTGCCGGATCGAGGACGGAACGCGCGTGCACATTCCGGAGGCCGTCCTTCGCACCGCCATGGAGAGCGTGCCCCGGTCCATTCCCGTTCACGATCGGGAGGGAGCCCCTGCCATGGACCTGGGAGGGACCCGCTCCTACTTCGGGCCGGGCTCCGATCTGCTTTACGCCGTGAACGGCGGAACCCTGGAGCGCCACCGCTGCCGGATCGAGGACGTGGCTCGCGCCGCCCGGGTCTGCGACGCCCTCCCCAACATCGACTTTGTCATGTCGTTCGCCCATCCCGCGGACATTCCCCCCCACCACGCCTATCTGGGCAGCTTTCGGGCCATGGTGGAGAACAGCTCCAAGCCGATCGTGACCACGGCCGAGGACCGGGGGGACCTGCACGAGATGTGGGCCCTGGCGGCCGAGGCCAGGGGAGGGGAGGACGCCCTGAGGCGCCAGCCTTACATCCTGCACTACGCAGAACCCACGAGCCCGCTGAAGCACCCCTTCTCGAGCGTGGACAAGCTGCTGCTCTGCGCGGACAAGGGCATCCCCCTGGTGTACTCTCCGGCGCCCATCGCGGGATCCACCGCGCCCATGACCATGGCCGGGCACGTGGCCCAGGGCGTGGCCGAGTGCTTCTGCGGTCTGGTGATCCATCAGCTCCGGGCTCCCGGGGCCCCCTTCCTCATGGGCATGGGACCGGCTGTGCTGGACATGGCCACGGCCCAGTGCTCCTACAACGCCCCCGAGTATTACCTTTCCTACGTGGCCCTCGTGGAGATGAGCCACCACTACGACATTCCCAACTGGGGCTACGCCGGTACGAGCGATTCCCAGATTCCGGACGGCCAGGCAGCGGTCGAGGCCGGTGTCCTGACGTTCATCTCCACCATGATCGGCTCCAACCTGAACCACGATGTGGGGTATCTGGATTTCGGCCGCACAGGCAGCCTGGAGATGATCGTGATCCTGGATGAGCTCATCGACCAGGCCCGGCGCCTGAAGAGGGGTGTCCCCGTGGACGAGGACACCCTGGCCCTGGACGTAATCGCCCAGGTGTCCGAGCGGGGCAGCTTTCTGGAGCATGCGCACACCCTCCGGCACTTCGCCTCCACCCAATGGCGCCCCAAGCTCCTGAACCGGCAGGGGTTCCAGGAATGGGAGCAGAAAGGAAGCGCCGGCCTCCTGGATCGTGCTTCCCGGAAGCTGAAAAGAATCCTGGAGACCCACGAGCCGGCCCCGGTCCCGCCGTCGCTCGCCCTGGCCCTGGAGGAGAGAACAATACGATTCAAGGTAGGTCCGGCCGCCTGACCGCTCGAGGGCTGCGAATCCCCCATGATGCAGAAGAGCCCCGACCTTTCGAGGCCGGGGCTCTTGCTTTTCGCCGCTCGCGATCGCTGATTCAGGCCGCCGCATCCTCCCGCTGGTGGATCACGGGCTCGACCTTCGAGAGGTCCTCCAGGGGGATGTGGCAGAAAATGCGGTGACCCTTTTCAGTGGCTCGCCAGGGCGGCACCTCGGTCTCGCAGATCCTGCCTCCGTCCGGCAGCATCTCGGCCCTGCGCGGGCACCGTGTGTGAAACCGGCAGCCGGAGGGCGGGTTCAAAGCGCTGGGCACGTTCCCGCTCAACCGCAGGTCCCGCTGCTCCGCTTCGGGGTCCGGAATGGGAACGGCGGAGAGCAGGGCCTCGGTGTAGGGATGGTAGGGCGGTTCGTAGATGGCGTCTGCAGGACCCACCTCCACGACCTGCCCGAGGTACATGACCGCGATGTCGTCCGAGAAAAAGCGGACCACGCTCAGGTCGTGGGCGATGAAGATCATGGAGGAACCGAAGGTGTGCTGGATCTCCAGGAGCAGGTTGATCACGGCCGCCTGAACCGAGACGTCCAGGGCCGAGACCGGCTCGTCGCAGATGATCAGGTCGGGCCGGCTGGCCAGGGCTCGGGCGATGCCCACGCGCTGTTTCTCCCCCCCGCTGAGCTGCCTGGGGAGACGGTCATAGTAAGCCGCGCTGAGCCGGACGGCCCGCAGCAGCCTGATCACCTCGTTTTTCACCTGGTTCCCGGGAACGGTCTTGAACCGCTTGATGGGACGGGAGATCTGCTTGCCCACGGGATACGAGGGGTTCAGGGTGGAGTCCGGGTTCTGGAACACCATCTGCATCTCCTGGATCAGCCTGGTGTCCCGCTCGGACACGGTGTCCTTCACGTCGATGCCCATAAACTGGAGGGCTCCGCCGGTCACCGGCTCCAGACCGATCAGCCCTTTGACCAGGGTGGACTTGCCGCAGCCCGACTCGCCTACCACCCCCAGGGTGCGGCCCTTCTGAAGTCGCAGACTCACGTCGTCGACCGCCTTGACGTACTTCTTCTCTCCGAGTCCGAAGAGGCTGGCCACGGACTGGGACTCCTGGGGGTAGTATACCTTGAGCCCGTCGATCCCCAGAATAGGACCCTCCTTTCCGGTTTGTTCCTGGGCCTCGATCAGGGTTTCCCGTCCGCGGCGGCGCGTGGTTCTGGCTCGGTCTTCGATCTCCCCGGCGTAGATGCAGCGTGCCGTATGTCCTTCCGAGACGTCGATCAGCCTGGGCTTGGCTTTCACGCAGTCGTCCGTGGCATAGTCGCAACGTGGGGCGAACACGCAGGCGTCTGCGGGCCGCTTGGCCGGAGGGGGAACGCGCCCCCGAATGGGCGTCAGGATGGATTCGAGCTTGCTCTCCCCCAGCCTGGGAACGCTCGCCAGGAGCCCCCGGGTGTAAGGGTGGGAGGGCCGCTTGAAGATCTCCTGCACGGACCCCCGCTCTACCATCTCGCCGGCGTACATGACGCACATCTGATCGCTCACGCGGGCCACCACGCCGAGATTGTGGGTGATGAAGAGGTTGGCGGTCCTGAAGTCGTTCTTGAGATCCTCGATGAGGTCCAGGACCGCCGCCTCCACGGTCACGTCGAGGGCCGTGGTGGGCTCGTCCATGATGAGCAGGGCCGGATTGTTCAGCATGGCCATGGCGATCACCACGCGCTGCTGCTGTCCCCCCGAGATCTGGTGCGGGTAGCGGTTCATCACGTCTCCCGCATCGGGCATGTAGACCCGCTTGAGCATCTCTACGGAGCGCTCCCAGGCCTGCTTCTCGGACAGGTCCGTGTGATAGGTGAGCACCTC
>JAIPEI010000057.1 GCA_021737245.1 Deltaproteobacteria bacterium
TCCTGCCCTACGTGCATGCGGCTGATATTGATGCCGTGGGTCCCCAGGGCCGAGCAGATCCGGCCGATCACGCCCGGCTTGTCCTCATTGTGGATCAGCAGCATGTGACCCTCCGGTACCGCTTCCAGGTAAAAATCGTTGATCCGAAGGATCCGCTGCAGCGTCCTGCCGAAGATCGTCCCCGACACGATGCTCTCCCCCTCCGCAGACTTCACCCTCACCATGATCAGGCTCCCGAAGTCCTCCGACTTCTCCGACTGCGACTCCAGAACCTTGATCCCTCGCTCCGACGCCACCATCCGAGCGTTGATGTAGTTCACGTCGTCCTTCATCACCGGCGTCAAGAGACCCTTCAACACACCCGTCGTCAACGGCCTCACGTCCTGCTCCGTCACCTTCCCCAGATACCTCACCTCCACCTCTTCCACCCCGCTCGACGCCAGCTGACCCTGCATCAGTCCCAGCTTCTCCCCCAGCGTCACCCACGGCCTCAGAACCGTCATCAGCTCCGCGCTCACGCTCGGCACGTTCACCGCGTTCTTCACCGTCCCGTGCAGCAGATACGATACGATCTGCTCCGCTACATCCTTCGCAACGTTGTCCTGAGCCTCCATCGTCGACGCTCCCAGGTGCGGCGTGCACACAAAGCTCTCCAACTCCATCAGCCGGTGCTCCCCGGGCGGCTCCTTCCCGAACACGTCCAGCGCCGCACCTCCCAGATGACCGCTCGACAGCGCATCGTACAGCGCATCCTCGTCCACGATCCCACCTCGCGCGCAGTTCACCAGCATCGCACCCGGCTTCATCTTCGAAAACGCCTCCGCCCCCAACAGACCCGCCGTCTCCTCCGTCCGGGGAACATGGATCGTCACATAATCCGAACGGCTCAGAAGCTCCTCAAATCCCACCGGCTCGCAGTCCGACTCCTCGATCACCGACGCCTTGATGTACGGATCAAACACCACCACCTTCATCTTCAATCCCCGCGCTCGGTCCGCCACGATCCGGCCGATGTGACCCAGCCCGATCAACCCCAGCGTCTTGCCGTACACCTCACGACCCTTCAGCTTCTTCTTCTCCCACTTGCCCGACTTCAACGACGCCGTCGCACGCGGGATGTTCCGCGTCATCGACATCAACAGCGCAATGGCATGCTCCGCCGTCGTGATCGTGTTCCCCTCCGGCGTGTTCATCACCACGATCCCACGACGGCTCGCAGCGTCGATATCCACGTTGTCCAGACCGATCCCCGCCCGGCCCACCACCTTCAGACGATCCCCCGCCTCGATCACCTCACGCGTCACCTTCGTCGCGCTTCGGATCACCAGCGCGTCGTACTTTCCGATCTCCTTCAACAGACCCTCAGGACCCAAATCCGTCTGAACGCTCACCTCGATCCCAGGCGTCTCCTCGAAGATTCGAACCCCCACCTCCGACAGCACATCGCTGACCAGCACCTTCATCATTCATGACCTCCTGGGTTGGAGACAGGGGTTCTTCCTGGCTCGAACCGGGCAAATTTCGGGACGGGTGAAACAAGGGGGCCCTTTTCCCGGCCTGCGTCTTCTTGGTACGCGACCGGAAAATGTACCACAACACACCCGGTTGTCAAGAACCATTGCACCCGCCAACACCTCAAAAACGACTCAAATCATTGCTATTTTCCCCAATGACACGTTTCAGCCACGTTCCTTCCCGAACGGCCGTCTTCCACCCGTTACCTCGTTTCCATCCAGAAAGGGGCTTTTTTGCCTGATCTTGACAAAAAATCCTCCTTTCCGAATTGGAAACGCAGCAATGCCAAAAGTTCGTATATATGGGCACTACCTCACCCGGCGCGGTCCCGAACCTGCTTGATGTGGATCTGCAGGGCCATGATTGCGGCGGGCGTCACGCCGTCGATCCGCGACGCCTGCCCCAGGGAGACCGGGCGCACGCGGGAGAGCTTCTCCTTTACCTCGTTGGAAAGGCCGTGCACCTGCAGGTAGTCCACGGACGCCGGGATCAGGATTTCCTCCATCCCGCCCAGCCGCTCCACCTGCCGCTCCTGGCGATCAATGTATCCCTGGTACTTCACCTGGACCTCCACCTCGTCGGCCACGCCGGGATCCGTTTCCTCCAGGCCGGGATCGAAGCGGTTCAGGTCCCGGAAGGTGATCTCACTCCTTCTCAGGAGAAGGGCCAGGGAGGCGGCGTTCTTGATCGGGGCCGAGCCCAGCTCCCGCAATCGGTCCTGGACCCGGGGTTCCGGCCTCAGGATAACCTGCTCCAACCGCTCGAGCATCCGTTCGATCGCCTCGCGCTTGCGGCGGAAGGTTCGGTAGATGTCGTCCGGCACGAGCCCCAGCGTGTGCCCCAGATCCCTCAACCGCATGTCCGCGTTGTCCTCCCGGAGGAGGAGCCGGTACTCGGCGCGTGAGGTGAACATGCGATAGGGCTCCGAGGTCCCCCGGGTGACGAGGTCGTCGATGAGGACGCCGGCGTAGGCCCTGGACCGGGGCAGGACCAGCCCGTCATCCCCCCGCACCTCGAGCACCGCGTTGATCCCCGCCAGTAGACCCTGGGCCGCGGCCTCCTCGTACCCGCTCGTCCCGTTGATCTGGCCGGCGTGAAAGAGCCCTTTCACGAGCTTGGTCTCCTGGGTGGGCTTCAGCTGGACCGGGTTGACGTAGTCGTACTCGATGGCGTAGCCGGGCCGGAGGATCTCCGCGCGCTCCAGGCCGGGCACGGCCCGGACCATCCGGACCTGGATATCCACGGGCAGGCTCGTTGCCAGGCCGTTGGGGTACACCTCTTCGGTCTCCAACCCCTCGGGCTCCAGGAAGATCCGGTGCCTGGGCTTCTCCGCGAACCGGACGACCTTGTCCTCGATGGAGGGGCAGTAGCGGGCCCCGGTGCCCTCGATGACGCCGCTGAACAGCGGCGAACGGTCGAGCCCGGAGCGGATGACGTCGTGGCAGGGTCCGGTCGTGTAGGTGATGTGGCAGGGGACCTGAGGAAGGGGAATACGGGTGGTCTCGAAGGAAAACGGCCTGGGCTCCGGATCCCCGTGCTGAACCTCCAGCCCGTGATAATCGATGGTCCGGCCGCTGAGGCGCGGGGTGGTTCCGGTCTTGAGCCGCCCCGTCTCGAAACCCAGCTCCCGGAGCTGCTCGGAGAGCCCGTTGCTGGGAGGATCGCCCATGCGGCCGGCCGGAAACCGGTCGAGCCCCACGTGGATCAACCCCCTAAGAAACGTCCCGGTGGTCAGGATGACCGTCCTGGACAGAAAACGCTCGTGGAGGCTGCTCTCCACGCCCCGGACACGCCCGTCCTCCACCAGCAGACGCTCGACCAGGGCCTGCCGGACGTCCAGGCCGGGCTGGCGCTCCACCACCGCCTTCATGCGTCTTCGGTAGAGATCCCGGTCGTTCTGGCTCCGGGATCCGCGCACGGCCACGCCTTTTCGCGTGTTCAAGCGCCGGAACTGGATCCCCGTCTGATCGGCGGCCTTGGCCATCTCTCCGCCAAGCGCATCGATCTCCTTGACCAGGTGACCCTTGGCGAGCCCGCCGATCGCGGGGTTGCAGCTCATGGCCGCCACGTGATCCAGGTTGATCGTCAGGAGAAGGGTCGGATGCCCCATGCGGGCCGCGGCCAGGGCCGCCTCGCAGCCGGCGTGGCCGGCGCCCACGACGATTACGTCGTATGTCTTTTCACAGGTGGGCATCGAGTTCCCGGTAAACGCGGCCGGCGGGCAATGAGAACCGGCGGCGGGCCCTACGCAAAGATGTCCTTCACCACGATCGTCTCGTCGCGGCGGGGCCCGATCGAAATAACGGCGATGGGGACTCCGGTGACCTCTTCGATCCGGTCCAGGTAGCCCCGGGTCGCCTGCGGCAGATCCTCCAGGGAGCGGGCGGAGGAGATCTCCTCCTTCCAGCCCGGGAGCTCCTCGTAGACCGGCTTGCAGCGGGCGAGACGCTCCAGGCTGCAGGGCCTGCTTTCGACAGCCGCGCCGTCCAGCTCGTACCCCACGCAGATCTTCAGGCTGTCCAGTCCGGTCAGCACGTCCATCTTGGTGATGCTCAAGCTGTCCAGCCCGTTCAGCCTCGTGCTGTCCCGAACCATCACCAGATCGAGCCACCCGCAGCGACGACGGCGGCCCGTGGTGGCCCCGAACTCCGCTCCCCGCTCCTGGATGTAGTCGCCGACCGGATCGGTGAGCTCCGTGGTGAAAGGGCCCGCCCCCACCCGGGTCGTGTAGGCCTTGACGATGCCGTTGACGTGATGCAGGTGGTTCGGCCCCACGCCGGCCCCCGCGCTGGCCCCGCCGGCGATGGGGTTCGAGGAGGTGACAAAGGGGTAGGTTCCGTGGTCGATGTCCAGGTGCGTCCCCTGCGCGCCCTCGAACAGCACGTTTCTCCCGGCCCGCTCCGCCTTCTCGATCTCCAGGGACACATCGGTGATGTAAGGCTTCAGGGTCTCGCCCACGGCCACGCATCGATCGAAGATGGGCTGGAACTCCAGGGACGCGGCCCCCAGAAACTCTTTCAACAGGAAGTTCTTCTCCTCCAGATTGGAGCGGATCTTCTCTTCGAGAGTCCCGGGCTCCAGGAGGTCCACGGCGCGGATCCCGGTTCGACCCGCCTTGTCTTCATAGGCGGGTCCGATGCCGCGGCCGGTGGTCCCGATCCTGGCGGCCCCCTTGGCCGCCTCCCTGGCGGCATCCATCGCACGATGGTAGGAAAGAATGATGTGGGCCTTTTCGCTCAGCCCCAGATTATCGGGCCCCACCGGGACGCCTCCTTCCCGGAGGGTGCTCATCTCTTCCAGGAGCACCTCCGGGTCCACCACCACCCCGTTGCCGATCAGGCACTTTTTCTCCGGGTGGAGGATCCCGGAGGGAATCAAGTGGCAGATGGTCCGGCGTCCCTCCACCACCAGGGTGTGCCCCGCATTGTTACCGCCCTGGTAACGGACCACCATGTCCGACCTCGCGGTGAGAAGGTCCACCACCTTTCCTTTCCCTTCATCTCCCCATTGGGTCCCGACGACGACAGCGTTCGGCATGCCTTTCCCTCATCTGAATGGATCGTTCCAAGTTGCAGTGGGTTCGCTTGACCGCTTTCCCTGCTTCCGTGCTTCACCTACTTGAAATGCTTCAACGGCGCCTTTCCGATGGCGAAGACGTTGAACCCGATCTCGTAAAGCTTCTGGTGATCGAGGATGTTGCGCCCGTCGAAAATGAACGCCGGAGAGACCATGCTCCGATAGATGCGCTCGTAGTCCAGGCCCCGGTAGAGGTCCCACTCCGTGAGCACGGCGATGGCGTGGGCGCCCTCCGCCGCCTTGTACGGATCTTCCTCGAAGGAGACGTTTCCGTCCACATCCGCCAGAACCGCGCGGGCGTTTCCCAGGGCCTTGGGGTCGGTGATGACGAGCCGGGCGCGCTCTTCCAGAAGCCCGCGCGCCACATAAATGGCCGGGGACTCCCGGGTGTCTCCCGTGTTCGCCTTGAACGCGAAACCGAACAGGGCGACCCGTTTCCCGGCCACGGTGTCGAACAGATTGGACAGGATATTTCGGACGAACCGCTTCTCCTGCCACTCGTTGATTCGGACCACCGACTCCCAGTACCGGGCCACCTCCTCCAGCCCGTAGTTCTCGCAGATATACACGAGATTGAGGATATCCTTCTTGAAACAGGATCCGCCGAAACCAACACTTGCCTTCAGGAACTTGGATCCGATTCGAGAGTCCGTTCCAATGGCATAGGCCACCTCGTCGATGACGGCGTTGGTCTTCTCGCACAGCGCCGAAATGGAGTTGATGGAGGAGATCCGCTGCGCCAGGAATGCGTTGGCGGTGAGCTTGGAAAGCTCCGAGCTCCAGATGTTGCTCTCCAGAATCCGCTCCCTGGAAACCCAGTTCGCATAGATCTCCACGACGGCCTTTCGGGCCTGGACTCCTTCCGGGGTCTCCCGGGAGCCCACGAGGACGCGGTCCGGGCTCTCCAGGTCGCGAACGGCGGTGCCTTCGGCCAGGAACTCGGGATTGGAGACCACGTCGAACCTCGGCCCGTCCGGTGCAGCGTTGAGGATCCGCTCCATGGCCGCGGCCGTGCGGACGGGCAGGGTGGATTTCTCCACGATGATCTTGTGCGACTCGGCGTTCCGGAGGATCTGCCGGGCGGTCTTCTCCCAATACTGGAGGTCGGCGGCGCGGCCCGCGCCCTGACCGAATGTCTTGGTCGGGGTGTTCACGGAGACGAAGATGATGTCGCTGTTCCGAATGCCATCCTCGAGGGCCGTGGAAAAGAACAGGTTGCGGCCCCGGGCCCGGGCCACCACCTCGTCGAGGCCCGGTTCGTAGATGGGAAGGCGGTCACTGTTCCACGCGCGTATTCGATCCTCGTCGATGTCCACCACGGTGACCCGATAGTGCGGGCAGCGATCCGCGATCACCGCCATGGTGGGGCCGCCCACATAGCCGGCACCTATGCAGAGGATGTCCTTTTCGAATTCCATGCTCAACGTCCTTTTGATGACCGCAACCCGCGGAGTCCCGCGCGCAGAGAAATGCGTCCTTCCGGCGGAGGAACCGCCCGCCCGGGCGGGCCGGGTCCAGGGGAATGCTCTTCCGCCTTCATCGTCTCATCAACTTAAGGCCTGCCCGGCGGCGGCTGAGCGGATTTTTGCGCACCGGGCTGTGAAAAGAAGTCCACCACCGCCTCGGTCAGAGCGTCGATGGTGTACAGGGGTGGAACCACATCCACGGAGAACCCCAGCTTCTCGGCCGTCTTCGCCGTGATCGGACCGATGCAGGCCACAGCCGTGCGTTTCATCAGGTCCCGCAGTGCGTCTTCCCCGCCCGGGAACATCTCCAGGAAGTTCGAGACGGTTGAGGAGCTCGTAAAGGTGATCAGATCGATCTCGCCCCGCTCCAGCATGTATCGCACCCGCGTGGTGTCCCGTTCCGGCTTGACCGTTCGATAGGCGGTGATCACGTCCACCCGGGCCCCCCTCTGCTCGAGCTCCATGGGCAGCAGCTCGCGCGCCTTTTCCGCCCGCGGGAGCAGCACCCGAACGCCCTCCAGGGCCTCCTTCCCGAGGACTTCCACGACCGCCTCGGCCCGATACTCGTCCGGAACCAGGTCGGGCAGGATCCCCCGCGCCCGCAGGGCCTCGGCCGTGGCCGGCCCGATGGCGCCCACGCGGGCTCCGTGCAGCGCACGCGCATCCTTTCCCCGGGCCTCCAGCCGTTCGAAAAAAAACCGTACGCCGTTGACGCTGGTGAACAGGACCCAGCCATACGCTTCAAGGTCCCGGATCGCCCGGTCCAGGGGCTCCCAGCTCTCCGGGGGAACCACCCGAATCGTGGGAAACTGGATGCAGTCCGCCCCGAGTCTCGTCAGACGGGCCAGGAACCCGCTGGCCTGCTCCCGTGCGCGGGTCACCACGATCCGCTTCCCGAAGAGGGGCCGCCGCTCGAACCAGTTCAGCGTCTCACGAAGCGAGACCACCTCCCCAACCACGATGATGGCCGGCGCTTTCAGGCCCTTCTCCTTCACGATCCATGCGATTTCCCCGAGGGGGCCGGTGACGGTCTGCTGCTCGGCCACCGTGCCCCTTCGAATCACGGCCACGGGGGTCTTCCCGGATCGCCCGTGGGCCATGAGCCGCTCGGCGATGTTCGGCAGGTTTCCGACCCCCATGAGAAAGACAAGCGTTCCCACCCCCGTGGCCAGATGCTCCCACGCAATGGAGGACCGCCCCTTGGTCGGATCCTCGTGACCAGTGACAAAGGCCACGGTGGCCGTCATGTCCCGGTGGGTGAGCGGGATTCCGGCATAGGCCGGCACGGCCACGGCGGAGGTCACGCCCGGGACCACCTCGAAGGGGATGCCGGCGGCGGCCAGCTCCTCGGCCTCCTCCCCGCCCCGGCCGAAGACGAAGGGATCGCCCCCCTTCAAGCGGACCACGCAGCTCCCGGAGCGGGCCAGCTCCACGATGAGCCGGTTGATCTCCTCCTGGGTGCGGGTGTGGCACCCCCCCTTCTTGCCCACGTAGACCAGCTCCGCCCCCTCCCGGGCGAACTCCAGAAACGCCGGGTTGGCCAAATAGTCGTACACCAGGGCGTCGGCCCGCTCTATGCACTCCCGGGCCTTCAGCGTCAGGAGGCCCGGATCGCCCGGGCCGGCGCCTACCAGGTAGACCATGCCGGGTTCAGCGGTTGTCATGCGACGGTCCTTCATGCTTTCGTGTCATTCATGATCCCGCTTTCACGGGTGCGAGACGGTCCCGCCGTACACCCTTTGAAGAATCTCCCCCGCGCCCGCGGCGAGAAGGGAGTCGGCCAGGCGGATCCCGATCTCTTCCGGATGCGCGGCCGGCCCCGTCGCCTCATCCGCAATCAGCGCGCTCCCGTCCAGCTCGGCCACGAGCCCCTCGAGGAAAAGCGAATCCCCTTCGAGGATTGCATGACCCGCAATGGGCACCTGACAGCCCCCTTCCAGCCTGCCGAGCAGCGCCCGCTCGGCCCGGACCCGGAGCTCGGTGGCCTCGTGGTTGAGAAAACGGAAGCGCTCCCACGTGGCCCGGTCGTCCAGGCGCATCTCCACGCCCAGCGCGCCCTGGCCCATGGCCGGGAGGAGCTCCGCGGGCGGGAAAACCTGGGTCGCCTTCTCCTCGAGCCCCAGGCGGCGAAGCCCGGCCGCCGCCAGGACGATCGCGTCGACCTCCCCGGAGGCGGGCTTCTTGAGACGGGTCTCCACGTTCCCCCGGATGGAGCGGACCTCCAGGTCCGGTCGCCGGTGCAGCAGCTGGGCGCCGCGCCTCAGGCTGCTGGTCCCCAGCCGGGCCCCGAGGCAAAGGTCCTCGAACCGTTCCCCGCGGGCCGACACCAGGACGTCCCTGGGATCCTCCCGCTCCGGAAAGACGCGCAGGCCCAGCCCTTCGGGAAGCTCTGTCGGGACGTCCTTCATGCTGTGCACCGCCGCGTCCACCTCTCCACGCAGCAGGGACTCCTCGATCTCCTTGACAAACAGGCCCTTGCCCCCCACCAGGCTCAGGGGCGTGTCCAGGATCTTGTCGCCCCGGGTCTTGATGCGCACGAGCTCCACCCGCACCCCCTGGTGGCGGGCCTCCACGCGTTCGCGGACCCACTCGCTCTGGGCCAGGGCCAGGCGGCTCCCCCTCGTGCCGATTCGCAGGATCATATGCGCCTTTCGTCCCCGGACGCGCGGTCCCCGCCGGGGGGGCCGCCTCCCTTTCGATTCGCCAGGAGGAAGCGGGCCACCTCCAGGTCGTTCGGGGTGGTCACCTTGATGTTGTCCTCCGCCCCGTCCACGACACGGACCGAAAGACCGGCCCGCTCCAGAAGAGAGGCGTCGTCGGGCATCTCCTCCCAGCCTTCGTTCACGGCCCTCCGGTGGACCTCGAGAAGATCGGCGCGAAGAAACGCCTGGGGCGTCTGGACCAGCCACAGGCTCCGGCGGTCGAGGGTGCGTTCGACCCAGGTCCCGTCACGAACCTGCTTGACGGTGTCCCTGGCCGGGAGGGCTGCAATCGCAGCGCCGCAGTCCCGGGCCGCGGCGACGGTCCGCTCGATCAGATCAGACCGTACCAGCGGGCGCACGCCGTCATGGACCACCACGAGATCACAGCCCACCGGGCAGGCCTCCACGCCCAACCGCACGGAGTCCTGCCTCCGGGCGCCTCCCGGCACGACCCGGCGGACCTTGGTCAAGCCGTGGCGCTGCACGATCTCCCGCTCGCATGCAGGCACCACATCGCCGGGCACAACGAGAACGACGGAATCGATCACCGGGCAGCGCTCGAAGGCCTCCAGGGTGACGGTCAGAATCGGCTTGCCGTCCAGCAGCAAAAACTGCTTGGGCCGTTCCGCCCCCATGCGGACCCCGGCACCGGCCGCCGGGATCACCGCGGCCGCGCTCCCGGACTTCCGACCTTCTCCTCGCTTCTCCATGAACGACCGATCTCCGCCGGGGGGGCATCGTTCCAGGACCGGGCGGCAAAAAAAGAGGCCCGGGGCGGGGAATTCCCCTGACGGCCTGTGAAGAGATCGAACCGGCCCTTGATCAGGCCCGGGCCGCTTTTCTCGTCTGCTTCTTGAGACGGTTGATGCGTCGCCTCAGCACCTCGACCTTCTGCCGGTCGTTGCTTTCCTTGGCGGCCTGCTTCTCCCGTTTGAACCGGGCGATCTTCTCCTTCAGCTCCTTGACCGTGGCCCCGGTCTTGGTGGCCTTCTCCTTGGCCGCCGGCTCTTCCTCTTCGATCCCCCAGGCCTCCTTGATGAGCGCCAGGAGATCCTCCTTCTTCATGGCGCTGGCGCCGGTGACGCCTTCGATCAGCACGGCCACCTCGCGGAGCTCGGGCGCGGTCATCTTATCGATCGGCTTGCCGATCTCCTCCGCCTTCTGCCTGGCCTTGTCCTGGGCGGGTTCCGCCGCCTCGGGTGCTTCTTCAGCCTGGGTCTCTTCCGCTGTTTTGGTTTCTTCCTCCATGGTTCGACTCCGGTTCCTGCTTCATGAAAGGTTGAGGATCAAATCGAGCGGGTCTCGGTCCGCTCCTACGACGACTCCGATGTCTTGCGGATAAAGGGCGATATCAGATCGATCGGGATGGGGAAGAGCGTGGTCGAGTTGCTCTCCGAGGAGATCTCCCGAAGGGTCTGGAGGTATCGCAGCTGAAGGGCCTCCGGATGCCTCCGAATGATCTCCGCCGCGTCCGCCAGGCGGGTGGCGGCCTGGTACTCGCCTTCCGCGTTGATCACCTTGGCCCGCCTGTCCCGTTCCGCCTCCGCCTGCCGGGCCATGGACCGTTGCATCTCTTCCGGCAGGTCGATGTGCTTGACCTCCACCGTAGAGACCTTGATGCCCCACGGATCGGTCTGCATGTCCAGGATCTCCTGGAGCCGGGTGTTGATCTTGTCCCTCTCCGCGAGGAGCTCGTCCAGCTCCACCTGGCCGCAGACGCTCCGAAGCGTGGTCTGCGCCAGCTGGGAGGTGGCGAACAGGTAGTTCTCCACCTCTACGGTGGCATTCGTCGGGTTCATGACGCGGAAGTAGATGACCGCGTTGACCTTGACCGACACGTTGTCCCGCGTGATCACATCCTGTGAGGGCACGTCCATGGCCACGAGACGCAGGCTCACCTTCACCATCTTGTCGATCACCGGGATCAGGATGATCAGGCCCGGTCCCTTCGTCTGGATCACCCGACCCAACCGGAAGATGACGCCCCGCTCGTACTCCTTGAGAATGCGAATGGCCGCAGCCAGGAACATGACAATCAAAACGACTGCCACGATGTAAAACATGACATTCCCTCCTCTCCGGCGGGAAGCGCCGGACATTCATAGCAGGAGATGGCTCTCCTTGCAAGGGGGCCGAAAGAGCCGGCTTAGCCGGTCAGCGCTCGGCCGGTGCACGACGGACCCGCAGCTTCAGGCCCTGGACCTCCACGACCTCCACCCGTTCGTCCGGCTCGATCTCCTCGTCGGCCCGGGCCCGCCAGGTCTCGCCGTGGACAAAGACCAGGCCCTCGGGGTCGAGCCGCGTCCGGACGACGCCGGTCTCGCCCAGGAGTCCCTCGGACCCGCCTCTGGGCCGGGCCCTGAAGGCACGAAAGGCGAGCGCCGCCACCACGATGAAAAACCCGCCCACCAGGGCCACCGTCGGGAGGATCACCCGCAACGGGACCCCTACATCCTCGAACAGCATGATAGACCCCAGGGTCAAGGAAATCAATCCGCCCACCGACAGCAGGCCGTAGCTGGTGATCTTGATCTCCGCGATGAACAACACCACCCCGAGCAGGATGAGCAGGAGGCCGGCGTAGTTCACGGGGAGGGTCTGGAACGAGAAGAACGCCAGGATGAGGGAGATCGCCCCGATCACCCCCGGCAGGATCGCCCCCGGGTTGCTGAGCTCGAAGTAGAGGCCCGCCAGCCCGATCATCATGAGGATGTAGGCGATGTTCGGATCGCTGATGGTCCGGAGAACCTTGTCTCGAAATCCCGGCTGGTAGTGAACCCGCTCGATCCCCGCTGTGGCGAGGACCCTGCTCTCCCCCAGCACCGAGACCTCGCGGCCGTCCAGACGCTGGAGAAGCGTGTCCAAATCCTCGGCCACCAGGTCGATCACGTTCATTTCCAGGGCCTCCTCGGCCGTCGCGGAGACGCTCTCCCGGATCGCCTTTTCGACCCACTCCCCGTTCCGGCCCCGGCCCTCGGCGATGCCCCGGCCGTAGGACGCCATGTCGTTGACGACCTTCCTGGACATTTCCTCCTGGATGTCCTTGCCGCCGGCGGAGACCGGGTGAGCCGCCCCGATGTTCGTCCCGGGGGCCATGGCCGCCACGTGGCCCGCCACGGTCACCATGACCCCGGCCGAGGCCGCCCCCGCGCCCCGGGGGCTGACATAGACCGCCACGGGAACGGGCGAGTTCATGATCGCCTTGACGATGGACCGCATGGAGGAGGCCAGTCCGCCGGGGGTGTCCATTCGGAGGACGATGAGCTCCGCATCGAGGTCGGGGGCCTCTTCGATCCCCCGGGCCACGAAGAGCGCACTGCCTGGATTGATCGCGCCCTCGAGCTCCAGGATCACCACCTTTCCGGCGGCGGCCTTCCCGGTGGGCCCGCCCGGCGTGACAAAGCACGCGGCGATCGCGAGAAGAAGGAACAGTCGGAGGGGTCGTCTCTCACCCACGGCGGTCTCCATCCAGCCCGAGGACCTTCATGATCTTTTTCACGTCCTCCCACACCGGGCGCTTGGCGGCCTCGTTGCGCAGCAGGTAGGCCGGATGAAAG
>JAIPEI010000058.1 GCA_021737245.1 Deltaproteobacteria bacterium
CGAGGCGAGGACCTTGTCCATGTCGCCGCTGAAGACCACCATGGAGAGCTTGTTCTCGGGCTGGTTGTCGGTCAGGGCGTCCAGCTGCCCCTTGAGCTCGGCCACTTGGGCCTCGATCCGCTCGAGGGACCCGGCGTCCGGACGGGGGGTTTCCTGCTGCACTGCTTGTTTCATGATATTTCCCTCCTATTTGTTCATACTGTGAACCATATGGTGAAACGAATACCGGCGAGGCAGGCCGCCTCCGGCCGGGCTACCGCTTAAACGAGGGTTTCTTTTACGGCTTCCATGGAGGAGCGCAAGACCTCCAGGTTGGAAATCAGCTCCTTTCTCTTATCAGAGTCCATGTGGAGCAAAACGTTTCGGTGGGCCTCCCGGTAGAACGCCTCCAGGTCCCGGGTCTTTCCGCGGCCCTCGGGCGTCAGGCTGATCAGCTTCACCCGGGCGTCCCTCGGGTCGTCGGTCCGCTCCACCAGCCCCTTTTGAATCATGCCATCCATGATCTTGGTCACGCGGCTCTTGGCCACCTGGAGGCGGTCGGCGATCCCCTTGACCGTGAGGTACCGCTCTCCCTCGAAGAGCAGCAGGACCTTCACCTCGGCCAGGGTTAGGTTGAACCTCTTGGATTCATAGATCTTTCGGTCTTCACAGCAGGAGATGATCTCGGTGATGAGGTCTCTGAGCCTCGAGGTCTGGTAGTCGAGAAGCTTGTCGTTCTCCATGGTTCTCCCTCTGAACGTTCACGATGTTAACTAATATAGCCCCCCATGGAAAGGATGTCAAGGGGGAGGGGAAGGGGTGTCTGTGTCTGTGTCGGTGTCTGTGTCGGTGTCTGTGTCGGTATACATCTTCGGGAGGAGTTGAGCCTCTCCACGGTGATCGTGGCGGTGAACGCGCGGCTCCTCGGAAAGGCCGGACCGGCCGGTGCGGCTGCCGGCTGACGGGAAAACCGGAAAATTGTTCGTGCGATTTCCTTCCTTCGTGATAAAAAGGGACCCTGGGACCGGGTACGGAATCCCGGTTTCGGGACGTTCATCAGGGAAGGAGCGCGCGGATGGCTTCGAATGACACGCTCACGGCCGTGGAAGGCATCGCCGTCGGGCACTTCAGCGACCCGGAGCACCTCACCGGCTGCACGGTGGTCCGGTTTCCTTCGGAGGGCGCCGTGGCCGGCGTGGACGTGCGAGGCTCCGCGCCCGGCACCCGGGAGACCGACTCCCTGAACCCCCTGAACATCGTGGAGCGGATCCACGCTCTGGTTCTCACCGGAGGCAGCGCGTTCGGCCTGGACGCGGCGGGCGGCGCGGTCCAGTGCCTGGAGGAGGAAGGGATCGGGCTGGACACGGGCGGCGGCATTTTGGTGCCCATCGTGCCGGCCGCGGTCCTCTACGATCTCAGTGCGGGAAGCCCCTCCGTCCGCCCGGGGAGGGATCAGGGCTACGCCGCCTGCAAGGCCGTCGGGACGGATCCCGTCCTCCAGGGGAACGTGGGTGCGGGCACCGGCGCCACGGTCGGCAAGGTCACGGGCATGGAGCGCGCCATGAAAGGCGGCCTGGGCTCCTCGGCCAGGGAGCTCGCCGGCGGGGCCGTGGTGGGGGCGCTCGTCGCGGTCAACGGGGTGGGAGACGTGGTGGATCCACGAAGCGGGCAGATCCTGGCCGGGGTCCGGGGGGACCGGGAGGGGGCGTATCTGGATGCCACGCGCCTGCTCATGGAGCGCAGGGACCTGACGCTTTTCGCCGGTGCCAACACCTCCCTGGCCGTCATCGCCCTCAATTGCCCCTTCAGCAAGACCCAGCTCACCAAGATCGCCCAGATGGCCCAGGACGGGCTGGCGCGGGCCGTTCGACCGGTCCACACCATGTATGACGGAGACACCGTGTTCGCCGTGTCCGTGGCCCCCGAGAGCGGCGCGCCGCGCCTCGACGTCACCGTGGCCGGGACCGCGGCGGCCGAGGCCCTGGCCGAGGCCGTGGTGCGGGGCGTGACCTCGGCCGAGAGCCTGGGCGGGTTTCCCTGCCGGACCGAGTGGGAGGCATAGCATGAAGAACGGAATGGGCGTGAGCGGGCTCGAGCCGGAGATGATCGCCGAGGCCACGGCCAAGGCGCGGCGGGCCGCGGAGCAGTTCGCCAAGGACTCGGGGAGCCGGATCGGTCCCATCCGCCGGGCCAACCAGGGGGTGTTCGTGATCCAGCCCCGGGACCGGGCGCCCGGCGTCATGGAGGGAAGCCAGCTCCACAAGACGGTGCGCGTGGTCTTCACCATCGAGGACGGCCTCGAGGACTAGGAAAAGGATCGAGGGAAAACAGGGGTCTTCATCAGCGAGGGTGATCCGTCGCGCGAGACGGGTCATGGAGGGTTTGGAGGAGGAGCATGACCGAGGTACGGGTGCATGACGAGGTGTTCAAGATGTTTCCGAGCTTTCGCCGGGGAATCGTGATGGCCTGGGACCTGAAGAACCAGGGGGCCTCCCCGGACCTGGAGCACCTGCTCCACGAGGCCCTGGACGGGGCGGCGGAAAGCCCGGTGGATCTCAAGACGGATCCCCGGACCGCGGTCTGGAACGAGGCCTACCGGAAGCTGGGATGCAACCCCAACAAGTTCCCTCCGGCCCACCTCGCTCTGCTCAAGCGCGTTCAGAAGCCCGGGGCCCGCATTCCCTTCATCAACAGGGCGGTGGCCGTGATGAACGACAACTCCATCCGGGGGATGCTTCCGGTGGGCGGGGACGACGTGGACCGGGCCGGCGGGACCCTGGAGCTCCGCCCGGCCGAGGGCGATGAACGGTTCACGCCCCTGAGCGACCCGGACAGGACCGAGTCGCCCGATCCGGGCGAGATGATCTACGTGGTGGCGGAGTCAGGAGAGGTGATGTGCCGCCGCTGGAACTGGCGAAACGGCTTCAAGACCCGCATCACCGAGGAGACCCGGGCCCTGGTCATGAACATCGACGGGCTGGGCGAGGACAGCGAGTCCCGCGCCCTCGAGGTCCGGGACCGTGTGGCCGGCATGCTGGAGCGGTTCTGTGAAGCCCGGACCGTGGCGGCGCTCCTCTCCCCCTCCAGCCCCTTCTATCGGTTCGATCTCTGAGCGGGAGGCGACGCCGTGACGAGCCCCCGCCATGACCGTCCTCTCCGCCGTGGTCTACGAGCGGCCCCAGGGCCTGACCCGGGATCCGGATACGGACATCGTCCTGAGCCGGGAGACCGCCGAGCGGCTGAGCGAGACGTTCCCCTGAAATCCTTTCCGGCCGCCCGCGTCAAGGGGCGGTCAAGCCCCCATACACATTCATGCCGTCGACCCGTCGACGGAAGGCCCGAATCCATCATCCATGACGATTCCTGAGAGGAGGAGCATATTATGACTTCGAAACAGTGGCCCAAACCGCCGGCCATGCAGATCGACACCGACGCCGTCTACCGCGCGACCATGGAGACGAACAAGGGGACCATCGAGCTTGAGCTCTACCCCGAGCACGCGCCCAAGACCGTGAACAACTTCGTGTTCCTGGCCGGGGAGGGGTTCTACGACGGCGTGGCCTTTCACCGGGTCATCCCGGACTTCGTGATCCAGGGGGGAGACCCCACGGGCACGGGGACGGGCGGGCCGGGGTACCAGTTCGAGGACGAGACCCGCGGGAACCCGCTGAAGCACGAGACCGGTTCGATCTCCATGGCCAACGCGGGGCCCAACACAAACGGCAGCCAGTTCTTCATCACGCACTCGCCCCAGCCCCACCTGGACGGACGGCACACCGTGTTCGGCAGGGTGGTAAAGGGGCAGGACGTGGTGGACATGATTCAACAGGGCGACCGGATGAAGCCGGTCACGGTCAGGAAGAGCTGAACGGATTCGAAAACTAGCTGCACTTGTCCTGGAAGACGTGTGCCGGAATGCGCCGGTGGAGCAGATCGCTGATCTCGCAGAGCGCCTCCTTGACGGTGGTGTAGTTCATGGCGAGCCCGATGAACTCAGCGAGCAGTACCAGGAAACCCAGGTCATTGTCGGCCACCTCCCAGCCTCGGTCGTGGTAGAGCCGCAGGGTCCCGAGCACGCTCCCTGAGACAGTGATGGGGATGGACACGATCGCGGCGATCCCCTCCTTTTTTACTTCCTCCGGGTACTGGATGCGTTCGTCTCCTGATGTGTCGGAGACGATCACCGGGGTTCCGCTCATGCACTCGGCAATGCTCTTCTCGGCGAGAATCGGACCCTTGCCCACAAAAGCCATGCTCAGGCCGAAGCTGGCGAGCCTTTCCAGCTCGCCCGTGTCGGGGTTCAGTGCGTAAATGGCGCAGGCCTTGATCTCCATGTTCGTCGCGAGGAGCTGGACCAGGTGGTTCGCCATGACGTCCAGCTGGTCCGACCGGGAGAGCGCCAGGGTGACGGACTTGAGCACCTCGATGTTGTGTGTCGATTCGGTAGTCATCATCTGTAACCTCCTGTAGGAGCGGGCTGCACGGCGCACGCTCCGATATCCGCAGCCTATTTGGCAATGCAGACCGTGATGCCCGCGGCGGCCCTGAGAATGCGTTCGTGAACGCTCCTGGAGAGCATGCGGGCGACCCGTCCCGCCTCTCGTCCACTCAGGACGATCACGTCGTAATGTCCACGGTTTGCTGCATCGAGGATGTCCTCTGGTATGGATTTTTCTCTTTTCATGAACACGTAGTCCACCTGTTCGTCGTTGAAGCCGTTCTGCAGGAGAAAGTGCCTGGTGACCTTCAGCCCGGACTCCCGCTCCCGGAACTCTTCCTGGAGTGCGGCCAGGCCGCCCCGAAGCTTGCCCAGCTCGGGGCTGGAAGACATGTCGATCTCCGGCAGTGGTGCATAGGTGTTGAAGAGCGTGATCTGGACCTCTCCCCGTTGACCGAAGGTTTCGATGACAAAGCTCAACGCCTTCCTGTCCTGAGGAGTGTGGTTGTACGGCAGGAGAATCTTTTGGGCAGCCATGACGCCTCCTTTCGAACAAAGGTCGTTCTCACAGACTCCGTAGAATCCGGCGGCGGCGGAGAGACGCCTTCAGGCCCCTGTCCGATAGAATCGAACAGAGCGGCTTGCCGAATTCATGGGCTCGCGAGGGAAAAGGAAGCGCGGTTTCGCTGGAAAAGGGAAGAGGCGTTTCAGAGGGTCAAGGCGTTCGGGGTTCCGGTGGAGCGCTCGATCGGGCTGTGAAAAGGCGCGGGGAGGGGAAGGGCCTTCGGTCCGGAGCCGTAAGCGATTGTCTATATATAACACGGAGACGCACGTACGCACAAGCCGCTTTTCCATCGTCAGGACGTGCTCCGGACCGGTTGGAGACCGTCCAGGGCCGCACGGATCAGCGGATCCGAAGCGCGCCATCAGGATTCCTGAGCGCACATATCAAAAATTCGTATTGGATTTCGTATCCCAACCTAACGACGCGCATCTGCGAGGGCGTCACCGGAGAGGCGGCCGGCCTCGCCGCAGAGATCGCCGGGCATGCCTGAAACCCACAGGAACGCCACCTCACATGAACCGCTCCACATTATTCGATGCCCGGCTGGGGACCGCAATCGACGGTCCCCAGCCCTGGTCTGACTCTTTCCCGCCCTGCCGACTTCTTTGTAACATTGTGGCATTAAATCCATCAAAATATCGGAATCAATTCTTCGGATGGCAGGGCCGGGTTCGCTTGCGTCCTCATAAGCCGGAATGCAATATAGTCCAAGCTATTGATTTTTTGCTGCAAAAACGGAAAGTGGAGTCCCCGTTGTCACCGGATTTCGGGTCTTGTCTTGACATTCGCTTTTTCAGTATATTAAAAAGTATTTTACAGGAGGTGACCATGGAGGCCAAGCAACCCCCCCCGCTGGGCGAGATATTGCGGCGGGCCAGAAAGACCAAACGAGTGTCCCTGGAGCGGCTGGCGGCCGGGACCGAGCTCAGCGTCAGCTTCCTGAGCCAGCTGGAGTGCGGCAAGGCGAACGTATCCGTCGAAAACCTGAAGAAGATCACCAGGTTTCTCGACATCCGCATCGCTCCCCTCTTCGGCGAGGAGGACAGCGCGGCCCTGGGCAAGGTGACGAGGAAAGGCGAGGGCCTTCCCTTCACCCTTGAGGGCTCCTCGGCCTATTGCGAGGCCCTCATTCAGAAGAGCAACGCCGACCTCCAGGCCACGTTCTACGTCAACCCGCCCGGCGAGGGACGCAAGGTGCCGTTCGGTCACGTGGGGGAGGAGATGCTCTACGTGATCCGCGGCGAGGTGCTGTTCCACTTGAACGACGAGGAGCACCATTTGTACGAGGGCGATCTGATTCACTACCGGAGCGAGGCGCTCCACAGCTGGACCAACCCGGGCAAGTGGGAGAGCGTGGTGCTGGTGGTGAACACCCCGCCCAGCTGGTAAGGGAGACAAGAGATCATGCAGGACAAACCGTTTTCACTGGTGACCTACCGATTCCACGGGGAGAGCCGGGTCGGCCTGGTCAAGAACGCCCGGGTCCGGGAGATTAACCTGGCCCTGGAGGAGGAGGCCGCATCCCGCCCGTCCGCGCCCGGCGAGGAGGCCCCGGTCCGTTCCATGATGGACCTTCTGAACGACTGGGATCGGAAGCTGCCCCGCCTCCGGGCGGCCGCCGGGCTCCTGGAGAACGTACCGGCGGAGAACCTCCTCGACCTCGAACGGCTGGAGCTTCTCGCACCGGTGCCCGCCCCCGGCAAGATGATGAACGTGGGGCTGAACTTTTACGACCACGCCGAGGAGATGGGCATGGAGGTCCCCGAGGGCTTTCAACCCAACTTCTTCTGGAAGGGGGACCGGAACTGCATCATCGGACACGGTCAGAAGATCCGGCTCTCCTCGGACTACGTGGACTGGGAGGCCGAGCTCGCCGTGGTGATCGGCCGGCCGGCCAGGGATGTGAGCCCGGATGAGGCCATGGGATGCGTGGCCGGGTTCACCTGTCACAACGACGTGACCGACCGGCGGCTGATGATGCCCGAGGCCGGCCGCCTGGACTTTTTGGCCGGCAAGGCCCGGGACACCTTCGGGCCGCTTGGGCCGGCCCTGGTGCCCGCGGACCAGGTGCCGGACGTGGAAAGTCTGCGCATCCGCTGCCTGGTGAACGGTGAGAAGATGCAGGACACCGGGGTCGACCGGATGATCTGGGGACCGGCCCGATGCATCTCGGCCCTATCGAAGGTGTTCACCCTTCAACCGGGGGACGTGATCGGGCTGGGGACCGGGGCGGGCGTGGGCTGGACCCGCGGCATGAGCCTCGGGCCGGGCGATCTTTCCAGGGCCGTGGAGCGCATGCTCCAGGGCGGCGGCGTGTTTCTGAGACCGGGCGACATGGTGACCGTGGACATTCCGGGCGTGGGGTGCCTGGAGAACGAGGTGGAGGCATGATGAATGAGAAGAGCAAGGCCCTGGGCCGGGTGACGCCCATGGTGCAGGAGTCGGAGAGCTCCCCGATCCGCCGCATGATGAAGATGATGGAGGAGCGGTCCGACCTCTTGAACCTCTCCGCCGGGGAGGCGGCGTTCGACGCGCCCGATACGCTCATCGAGGCGGCGGTGTCGGCCATGCGGGAAGGGCGCAACCGCTACACCTCTACGAACGGGACCCCAGGGATTCGAAACGCCGTGGCCTCGTTTCTGAAGGCGGAGATGGGCGTGAGCGTGGACCCGGACGAGAACGTGCTCATGACGGTCGGTGGCATGGAGGCCATCTTCCTGGCCTTTCGCCTCCTCGTGGGGGCCGGCGACGAGGTCCTGCTTCCGGACCCGGGCTGGGGTATCCTGCGGCCCATCACGGATCGGCTGGGCGGGACCCTGCGGTTCTACCCCCTGAAGAAGGGCGACGCCTGGACCATTGATCCCCAGGCCATCCTGGACAACATAAGCGACACCACCAAGCTGGTCGTGATCAACACGCCGTCCAACCCCACCGGCGCCACCCTCTCGCGAGAGGGCTACGCGGCCGTGCTGGAAAAGGCGCGGGAGCACGGCGTGTTCGTGCTCTCGGACGAGGTGTATCACAACTACGTATACGAGGGCGGGCATGTGAGCGCGCTCCAGTTCGATCACCTGGACCACGTGATCATGGTCAACAGCTTCTCCAAGACCTTTGCCGTGACCGGGTGGCGTTTGGGCTACGCCGTGGCCCACCCCTGGGTGATCCGGCAGATGAGCGTGTTCAAGGAGACCATCTCTCTCTGCTCCTTCTCCATAGGCCAGTGGGCGCTGGCCGGGTATCTCGCCGGGAGCCGTCCTTACCTGGACCGCGTCCGCGAGCTCTGCCGGGGCAACATGGAGCGCGTTGTGGAGCGGCTGAACGCGATTCCGGGTGTGCGCTGCCCCAAACCGGTAGGCGGCTTTTACGCCTTTGCCGACTTCTCCGGGATCGAGCCCTCGGACGAGGCCCTGTTCCGCCGCTTCCTGGACGGGGGCGTGGCTTTGGTGCCGGGCGGGTTCTTCGGGTCCCAGGGCGCGGGACATGCGCGGATCATGTTCGCAACCGACCGGGCCCTGATCGACCGGGCCCTGGATCGTATGGAGGCGGCCCTGGCCTCATAGGCGGGGGCCGCGCTGGAGAACTCATGACGCCGAACCCGTTGAAACGCGTGCTGATGCTGGGAAACGAGGCCATAGCCCGCGGGGCCCTCGAGGGCGGCATCTCCTATGCCACCGGCTACCCGGGCAACCCCTCCTCTGAGATCCTCGAGACCCTTTTCAAGTGGAGCGATGCGCACG
Organism: Deltaproteobacteria bacterium; assembly: GCA_021737245.1. Classification (GTDB taxonomy): domain Bacteria; phylum Desulfobacterota; class DSM-4660; order Desulfatiglandales; family HGW-15; genus JAIPEI01. The sequence continues at coordinate 8,720 of JAIPEI010000058.1, forward strand.
ACGTTGCCGTGGAGTGGTCGGTGAACGAGATCGTGGCCCTGGAGGCTGCGGCGGCATTCGCTTTCTCCGGCAGGCGGGCCGTGGTCACCATGAAGCAGAACGGGTTGAATGTGGCCGCAGACTTTCTCACCACGGTCTCGTTGGACGAGCTGCCCGGCGGCCTCCTGGTGGTGGTATGCGACGATCCGGGGCCGCTCACCAGCAGCAACGAGCAGGACTCCAGGCACTTCGCCAGGATCGCCCAGATCCCCCTGCTGGAGCCCTCCACCCCCCAGGAGGCCAAGGACATGGCGGTCTACGGCCTCGAGATCTCCCAGCGCTTCGGCTTGCCCTGCATGCTCCGGGCGGTCTCCCGCCTGTCTCACGGTCGCGGTCCTGTATCCCTGGGCCCGGTGGCTTCCAAGGGGCCGCAGCCCCGCTTCGACAGGGACCGCCCCAAGGTGGGGCTCCCCTTTCTCGTGACCCGGAACCACGCCAGGCTGCTCCGGCTTCGGGAGGAGATCCGGGCCGAGTTCGAAGCATCTCCCTGGAACGGGTACACTGGGCCTGAGGGCGTCTCGACCCTGGTTGTCGCCTCCGGCCTGAGTGCGACCTACGGCCTCGAGGCGATCCAGACCCTGGACCTCGGGGACCGTGTGGGACTCCTGAAGCTGGGGACCACGTGGCCGCTTCCCAGGGAGCGCATCCTCGAGCGGGTGGGAAGGGCGGACACGGTCTGCTTTCTCGAGGAGGTGGATCCCTTTGTGGAGGAAGGGGTCAAGGTGGTCTGCGCGGAGAACGGCGACCGCGCGGGCAGAATCCGCTTTCTGGGCAAGAACGACGGCTTCGTGGCCGGACCGGACGGCCCGGGTGTGGGCGAGATGAACACGGACACGGCCCTTTCGGCCCTGGGGCGGCTCTTTGACCCGGCGCCGGTTCAGGGGGAGCCGCTCCCCGAGGATCTCCTGGCCCGGGCCCGGGACCTGCTGGTCCCCAGGGAGCTCTCCTTCTGTCAGGGCTGCCCCCACCGGGCGTCATTTTATGCCCTCAAAACCGCCCTGGAGCTGGACGGCCGGGACGGTTTCCTGGTGGGGGACATCGGCTGCTACGGCATGGCGGCCGGGACCACCGGATTCCAGCAGATCAAGGCGCTCCACTGCATGGGCTCGGGCATGGGGAACGCGTGCGGGTTCAGCCGCCTCAAGGAGTTCGGCTTTGACCAGCCCGTGGTGGCCGTGGCCGGGGACTCCACCTTCTTTCACGCAGGCCTCCCCGCGTTGGCCAACGCCGTGCATCACAATGCCGACGCGGTCTTCGTCATCCTGGACAATGCCGTGACCGCCATGACCGGCTTCCAGGTCAACCCGGCCACCCCGGCGGCGGTCTCGCACGGCAAGCGCGAGCTTCGCATCGAGAACGCGGCGCGCGGCCTGGGGGCCGAGGCTGTGGTGCTGGACCCGGTGGCGGATGTGAACGCCGCTGTGGAGGCGGTGCTCCAGGCCGTGGAGACCGGCGGCGTGCACGTGCTCGTGTTCCGGCACGGGTGCGCCACCTTTTTCCAGAAGAGGGCCGATCGGAGCGCGCGGCCCCGTGTGTGGGTGGACGCGGAAACCTGCCTGGGAGATCAGTGCGGGTGCAATCGGTTCTGCAGCCGCATCCTGAGCTGCCCGGCCATCCTGTTCGATCCGGAGACCGGCGTGGCCCGGATCGACGAGCAGGTCTGCACGGGCTGCGGGCTCTGCGTGCAGGTGTGCCCCAGGGAGGCGATTCTTCTCGAACGCTCGGAGGACGGCAACCCATGAAGGGATCGACCAATGTGGTGATCACAGGCGTGGGAGGCCAGGGCAACGTGCTGGCCGCCCGGCTGCTGGCCGCAGTGGCCCTTGCAGAGGGCCTGGAGGTCACCGTGGGCGACGTGTACGGCTTGACCCAGCGCGGCGGGTCCGTGGCCAGCCACGTCCGGTGGACCGAAGGACATCCCCTGCCGCCGCTCGTGCCCCAGGGAGCCCTGGACATCCTGGTGGCGTTCGAGCCCCTGGAGGCCCTGCGCATCCAGAGTCAGTTCGGCCGCCCCGAAACGGCCGCCCTGGTGAACGAGTCGCCGGTCATGCCCATCGGGGTGCAGGCCGGGCGGTTCCCCTATCCGGACGCGGCCGCGCTGTGGTCGCTTCTCGACCGGATGACCGGGAGCTGCCGCAGGGTGGCGGGATCCGAGACTGCAAGGGCCCTGGGAAACGTCCAGGCCCTGAACACGGTCATGCTCGGGGCTCTATGCGGCTCCGGCCTGGTGGGGTTCGAGGCCGGTGCGTTCGAGGAGACCATTCGAAGCGAGCTGCCGGCCCGGTTCGTGGACCTGAACCTGGAGGCCTTCAAGAGGGGTCTGGCGCTGGGCGGCGCCGGCGGCAAGGCCGCGGAGTGAGGGAAGCAAAACCGCCCAAAAGGGCGGACGATGGTGGACAATGTGCGGCTGTATCTGTGAAGGGCGGTCCGCCCCGCATGAAGGGAGGGACATGACCATGGGGATCAAAGGATCCCGGGAACTGGTTCAAAACGTGCTTCAGGCCGGGATGTGCATCGGCTGCGGGGCGTGCGTGGAGCTCTGTCCCTACTTCAGGCATTACAAGGGGCGAACCCTCCAGGTGTTCCCCTGCGACCTGGAGAGCGGCCGATGCTTCGCCTTTTGCCCGAAGATCGAGGTGGACCTGGACGCGCTCTCCCGGAGGCTCCGGGGGTGTGCCTACGAAGGCCTCGATCTGGGCGTGTACCGGTCCATCCGGGCGGCCCGGGCAGGGGCCGCCCTGCCCAAGGCGTCCTTTCAGGGCGGGGGTACGGTGAGCGCGCTCATGGCCTTTGCCCTGGGCTCGGGTGTCACCGACGCGGCCGTTCTCACGGATCGGGAAGGGGCCTGGCCCCTTCCCAGGATCGTCACGGACGCGCAGGACGTCCTGGCGTGCGCCTCGAGCAAGTTCACGGCCGCACCCACCCTCCAGGCCCTCAACCGGGCCGTTCGGCTGGGGCACCAGCGGCTGGGGATGGTGGGAACGCCCTGCCAGGTGACCGCCGCGGCCCAGATGAAAGGCGGCCTTGCCTCGCAAGAGGATTTCCGCGACCCCGTGGCGCTGACAGTGGGGCTCTTCTGCAACTGGGCCCTGGATCCCCGGGCGCTCAATGCGTTTCTCGGCGAACGAGTGGACCTCGACCGGGTAACGGGCATGGACATCCCGCCGCCGCCCGCGGAGGTTCTGGTGGTCCGGCTCGGAGAGGAATCCCGGGAGATCTCTCTCCAGGAGGTCCGTCCCCTCATTCCTGAGACCTGCCGGCTGTGCCCCGACCTGACCTCGGAGTGGGCGGACCTGTCCGTGGGCATGTTCGAGGGAAGGCCCGGCTGGAACACCCTGATCGTTCGAACGGACAGGGGAGGGGACCTGGTCCGGGCAGCGGAGGAGGCCGGGTACCTCGAGCTCGAGCCCATGCCTGAGGAAAACACCGCGCACCTCGCAGAGGCCGGCCGAACGAAAAAGGAGCGTGCGTTTCGCACGGCCTTGAGGGAGAATGCGGTCAATCGGGAGAATGGGTGCTCGGTCCTCCGCCTGCCTGCCGAGGTGGTCGACCGGCTCACCTGATCACTCTCTTCGCAAACCCCTTCACCCAGGGAGACGTGCCATGTCCCGGACGGTTCAAGGCGGACACGCATCGTATGGACAGCTCGCGGGGATTCTCGTGAATGAATCCACCATCCCGCGGGTTCCCGGAGACCCGGGCCACGCCGAGACCTTCCCTTTCCCGGTCAGGTACGGCGTGGTCCGCGGGCTTCCTTTCGACGACCTGGTGGCGTGCCGGAAGGACCATCTGGAACTGGTGGTGCGGGCGGCCCGCGGGCTTCAGGACCAGGGCGTGCGTTTCGTGGCGGCGGACTGCGGCCTCTTTTCCCTGTTTCAGGCCGATGTAGCCTCCCAGCTGGAGGTTCCCTTCCTGGGATCGCCCCTCTCCCTCATCCCCATGATCTCGGCCTTCCTGCCCCCGTCCCGGAAGATCGGGCTCCTTACCGGG
>JAIPEI010000059.1 GCA_021737245.1 Deltaproteobacteria bacterium
GGTAATCTTTGCCGTCAACACGGGTCTCCTCATGGCCTTCATTTTCAGGAAGGAGGACGCGGATCGCACCGCCGGGGCCGTCTATCTGCCCGATGAGGAAGAAAAGGGCCGCACGCTCACGCAGGAGGGGCTGTTCATGCTGACGCTGGTGCTGATCCTCATCTTCGCCGCGTTTGCCCGACCGGGCGAAGGGTCCACCGGGATCTGGCCGGCGATCTTCGCGGCCAAGTGGTACATCACGGCCGGCCTCCTCGTCGTCCTGGGCTTCATGCTCAAGGACTGGTTCGTCAGGGAGGAACGGGTGGACTGGGTCCAGTCGACCTGGGGGTTCATGAAGCAGATCTTTCCCCTGCTGGGGGCCGGTGTGCTCGTGGCCGGGTTCATGCTGGGCCGTCCCGGCCACCCCGCGCTGATCCCGGAGCAGTACATCCAGTCCCTGGTGGGCGGGAACTCCCTCTGGGCGAACCTGTTCGCATCGATGGCCGGGGCGCTGATGTACTTTGCCACCCTGACCGAGGTCCCCATTCTACAAGGCCTGCTGGGGGCCGGCATGGGCAAGGGACCGGCCCTGAGCCTGCTCTTGGCGGGCCCCGCGCTCTCCCTTCCCAACATGCTGGTGATCGGCGGGGTGATGGGCGTGAAGAAGACGGCGGTGTTCTGCTCCATCGTGGTCGTCTTGAGCACCATTGCCGGGATGACGTATGGGTGGATTCCGGCATGAGGCACCCGGCGGCAACGTGATGATCCTGACCTGCTCGGGCGGCTCCAACGTGGGGCAGCTCACAAACCAGGCGGCCGTGGAGCTCACGAAGGAAGGGTTCGGGAAGGCCGGTGCGGGGTGTTGCTGCTCATAAAGAGGGTTCAGGAGAATCACATGACAAAACAGGGTTGGATGGTTGTTGGAATCGCCTGCATGGTGATCGCCCTTAGCGGGGCCTCTCGAGTTTGCGCCGGCGAGCAAGGGCGTCCGACGGTCGAGCAGGCCTACCCGGTGTTGGCCTCCGGCATCCTCAAGAAGGCGGTCCTGGTGGAGATGGACCCTGGGATACTGCTCACCTCCGAAGGGGTGGAAATCAAGGCATCCCGCATTACCGAGGCCGTGGAAACGGCCGATCCCAGAGTGAAGGAGGAGCTCGAGAAAAACCGCTTCTTTCTGCTGGAGCAGGAGACCGTGAAGGCCATTCTCGTCCAGGAGACCGCGTCAGCCGGGGAGGTCCAAGAGGGCCTTTCAGAAACAGAGGCCATCCAGGCTTATCTGGGCCGTAAGTTCAGTGACATCCAGGTGTCGGACGAGGAGGCAAAGACCTTTTATGAAGCCAACAAGGCCATGATGGGGGAAATGTCCTTCCAGCAGGTGAAGGACGCCGTCAAGGAGGTCCTCGCCCGGCAGAAGAGGCAGGAAGCCGTGGCTTCCTATCTTCAGGGCCTGGGCGGGAACAGGGAGATTCGAGTCAACCGGGACTGGGTCGAGGCCCAGCACGCCCTGGAAACGGACAACCCGGTGGACCGGGCTCGAAGGTCCGGGAAGCCCACCATGGTGGAGTTCGGGGCCGAGGGCTGTGTTCCGTGCGACATGATGCAGCCCATCCTGGATCGCCTCCGGAAGAAGTATCCCGAAGAGCTCAACGTGGTGTTCATCCACGTCGGCGAGAGCCGGGTCCTCGGGGCCCGTTTCGGCATCCAGTCGATTCCGGTCCAGGTCTTCTACGACGAAAACGGCAACGAGGTGTTTCGGCACGTGGGGTTCTACGCGGAACCCGAGGTCCTGAAGCAGCTCGCCAAGCTGGGAGTGGAGTAAATGAAAAAGAGCACGACGACCCTTGTGCTGGGAGCGATTGCGCTGGCCCTGATCGCTGGCGTGTTCTGGTCCCGGCTTTCCGGCGCCCCGTCCGAAGCGACCCCGACGGCGAACCATGCATCCGGGGAGATTCCCGTCAAGGGCATGCCCACCATGCTGGACCTGGGCGCAGACCAGTGCATGCCCTGCAAGATGATGGTGCCGGTGCTGGAAAAGGTGGAGAAGAAGTACAAGGGCAAGGCGGCGATCGTTTTCATCGACGTGTGGAAGGACAAGGCACCGGCGAAGCGGTTCGGCATCCGGGCCATTCCCACGCAGATCTTTTTCGACGAGCAAGGCAAGGAGGTCTATCGACACGTTGGGTTCATGAGCGAGGCGGACATCGACAAGGTGTTTCACAGGATGGGTGTGAGCTCTTGAAAAGGAGAACGTGAATGCTCGAAAGCCTTTTTCTGACCGTGAACTCATGGATTGCCGGGGGCACGGCCATCGCGGCGCTGGGCTGCTTTTTGTGGGGAATGATCAGCGTGGTGTTCAGCCCCTGCCACCTGGCGTCCATTCCCCTGATCGTGGCCTACGTGGGCGGCCAGCAGACGATCCTCAAGCCGAGGGAGGCGGGGTTCTACTCCGTGGCCTTTACCACCGGTCTTTTCATCACCATCGCCCTCATCGGCATCGTATGCGCCCTGCTCGGCCGCATGCTGGGCGATGTGGGCACCTACTGGCAGGTCCTGGTCGGACTGGTCCTGATCTGGGTGGCCCTGGGCATGCTCGGCGTCGAGAAATGCTCCATGTCGGGCAGCCTCCTCTATCGACTCAATCTGAGAGGTCCTCTGGGCGCGTTCGGGCTCGGGCTGGCCTACGGCGTCCTTTCGGGGTCCTGCACCTTCGGGTTCATCGCCCCGATCCTGGCCCTCATCACGATTCAGGAGAAGGTCGCCACGGGAATCCTGTTCATCCTTCTCTTCGCCGTCGGCCACTGCCTGCCCATTGTGCTGGCCGGGAGCTCGACCGCCGCGGTGAAGAGGGTCATGGAGAACAGCGCCTGGCAGGGAGCGGGGAACTGGTTTCGAAAAGGCGCGGGTGTGATCATTGTTCTCCTGGGCGCGTATTTTGTCATCAATCCGTTCGTCTCCGCTGCATAGGAGGAACGAGGGGCAAGGGCATGCTGCTCAAAGGATACACCAAGGAGATCTTCAGGCCGGAGTGCAACCCCGGCTTTCAGTCCGTCCACTGCATGGCCCACCTGGAGCAGGACATCACGGAGGTGCTTCCCTACCTGAATGCGGTTCTGGGAGGCTTCGAGTATTTGGAGGATCCGCCGGCCGTGACCTTCCGGGTGCACGGCAAGATCATCGGGGTCCATCCCCGGAAGATTGCGATCAATGCCCTTAAGGACGAGGAGGAGGCCGATAAGATCCTGGAGTGGCTCAAGCGGGAGATCAACGACGCCTGGGAGAGGAGGAGCGAGATCGTCCCCTCGACCGAGGGGGCTCCGAAGCCCAAGGTCTTTGAGATCCTGAAATGCCTTCCGAGGACCAACTGCCGGGAGTGCGGGCAGCCCACCTGCATGGTGTTCGCGGTCAGGGTGGCGGAGGGCGCCAAGGGGCCGGAGGACTGTCCCCGGCTTTCCGAAGAGGACGGAAGCCGGCTTCGGGACTATCTGGAGCCGTTTGCGCTGGATGAGTAGTCGCTCGAGCAAGCCCCTGCGCGCTGCGTTGATGTGCGGATCCGGCCCGTGAAAGCTGAGCAAACCGAGCAAAGGTGAACGCGGTTCGGCTCGAAAGGTTCATCGTGAAGAGTGAAATCATCTGTTATTGCTTCGGGTACACAGTGGACGACGTCCGGGATGATGTCTCGAAAAACGGACGGTCCCTGATCGCGGAAAGGATATCGGCCGCGAAAAAGGCCGGCCGATGTGAGTGTGCCATCAGGAATCCAACAGGAAGGTGATGCCTCCCGGACGTTCACCGGGTGGTGAACGACGCGCAGGACATCAAAAGGATCCTATAGGAAGGGAAATCCGACATGAAGAAATTGAGGTTTGCCGGCTGCCTGACTCTTGGCCTTTTCATGACCCTTTCCGGGTACGCCTCATCTCAAGACAAGATCAAGGCACCCCGTCTGGCCCTGAGCGAAGAGGTGTACGACTTTGGAGAGGTCAGGGAGGGGGAACGGATCGCACACGATTTTATCGTAAGGAACAGCGGGAGCGTGCCCCTGGAGATCAAAAAGGTCTCCCCCGGCTGAGGCTGCTCTGTGGCCTCCTATGACAGGACCATCCCCCCCGGCGGGGAGGGAAAGATCACGGTGACCGTCAACACGGAGGGGTACGAGGGAAGCATCTACAAGACCGCCTCCGTTCATACCAACGACCCCTTGAAGTCCCGGTTCAACCTGGGGGTCAAGGCGTTCGTCCGGGTTCCCATCACCGTCTCCCCACGCTTTGTGGTTCTTCGGGGCAAGGCGGATCAGGAGCTCTCGCTGAACGTGAAGATCGAGGCGGGACTCGAGAAACCCCTGATCATCGAAGCGGATCGTTCCAGGCTGGAAGGCAGGGTCCGGTATGAGATTCATGAGGTCGAAAAGGGCCGGGCCTACCTGATCCGGTTCACCAGCGTGCCGGGAGAACCGGGTCGGTTTTCAGGCTTTCTCAACCTGACCACCAGTTATGAAGAAAAGCCGTTGCTCAATATTCGAATCAGGGCGGATCTCAGGGAGTAAGGAGGAAAGGATCCTCAGAAAATGATGGGCGAAATGATGCCTTTCTGTATGACCATGATGAAATCAAAAGGCATGGATATGGAGAGGATGCGTACCATGATGAAAGGCATGATGGAGTAACGGCAAGGCCGAAACAACGTGAGGTGGGCTGGTGCCTGTTGCACGGGTTGCGTCTATAAAGGCATTTGTCCGGGACGAGATGGACCAAAGGGAGAAAACAAGATGACGGACTCGACCATCAAGAGATTGAGCTTCCTGGACCGCTTTCTCACCCTGTGGATCTTCCTGGCCATGGCGGTGGGCGTGATCGGCGGTTATCTGTACCCCGGCGTGCGGGACTTCATCCATATCTTCCAGGTGGGCACCACCAACATCCCCATCGCCGTCGGCCTGATCCTGATGATGTACCCGCCGTTGGCCAAGGTGCGCTACGAAAAGCTGGGGTTTGTGTTTCGAGACGTGAAGATCCTCGGCTTGTCCCTCGTCCAGAACTGGATCATCGGCCCGATCCTGATGTTCCTGCTGGCCATCGCCTTTCTCTCGGGCTACCACGAGTACATGGTGGGGCTGATCATGATCGGCCTGGCCCGCTGCATCGCCATGGTCCTGGTCTGGAACGACCTGGCCAAGGGGGACGCCGAGTACTGCGCCGGGCTGGTGGCCTTCAACTCGATTTTTCAGGTGCTGTTCTTCTCGGTCTACGCCTGGTTCTTCATCACCATTCTGCCGGGATGGTTCGGGCTCGAGGGCTCGGCCGTGGACGTGACCATCGGGCAGATCGCCGAGAGCGTCTTCATCTACCTCGGCATCCCGTTCATCGCGGGCTTGATCACCCGCATCATCGGGCTCAAGACCAAGGGGGAGCAGTGGTACCATGACCGCTTCATCCCCAGGATCAGCCCCATCACGCTGATCGCCCTGCTGTTCACCATCGTCGTCATGTTTTCCCTGAAGGGCGAGTACATCGTCAAGCTGCCCCTGGACGTGGTGCGCATCGCCGTTCCGCTGTGCATCTACTTCCTGGTCATGTTTCTGATCACCTTTTTCATGTCCATGAAGTTCAAGGCCACCTATGAGCAGACCACCACGCTCTCCTTCACGGCCGCTTCCAACAACTTCGAGCTGGCCATTGCCGTGGCTGTCGCCGTGTTCGGGATCAACTCAGGCGAGGCCTTTGCCGCGGTGATCGGTCCCCTGGTGGAGGTGCCGGTGCTCATCTCCCTGGTGAACGTGGCCCTGTGGCTCAAGCGCAGGTACTTTCCCTATGCGGTGGAGACCCCCACCGGGATCTGCCACCTGACGTGCGAGCCTTGAGCCGGGCCGCCGGACGATCCCCCGGGGCCGAAGGCCATGGCGGCCCGGGCGGAAGATTGAGCGTTCTCGAGGAGGTGCAACATGGCACGAGACGAAGAGATTCCATTGGATGACCCAAAGCAGGCGATGAAGAACAACCCATGCGAACACCAGGACCGGGAGAAGGGTTGAAAGGACGGGTGACCCCCTGCCACGCCGGCCGGCGGCCGGCGCACGCTGACGTTTCCCGATGACACAAGGGTCGCTGTCACGGGCCTGGATGGCATCATGGCCGAGCTTTTCTCCGAGGGGAGAGACGCGACCGATGAGACGGCCGAAGAGATTATTCAAAGGCTGGAAGTCGAAAGGAACTACATCCCATCGTCCGAATCGGTCCGGCGGGAGTACGCATACGTCCTGCTCAAGGAGTACCGGAAGCACCTGAGATCAGCCACTGAGGGAACGGAGACATGAGGGTATGAAAAAGACCAACATCCTGTTTCTGTGCACGGGCAACTCCTGCAGGAGCCAGATGGCCGAGGCCTGGACGAACCTCCTGAAGGGAGACCTTTTTTCGGCCTACTCGGCCGGCGTGAAGCCCAAGGGGGTGGATCCCAGGGCGGTGAGGGCCATGGCCGAGGCGGGGGTCGACATCTCGACGCAAAGGTCGAAGGACATCGACGCACTCGGGGACCTCGAGTTCGACTACGTGGTCACGCTCTGCGACAACGCAAAGGAGGCCTGCCCCTTCTTCCCCGCCAATGTGAGGCTCATTCACAGAGGGTTTGACGACCCGCCAAGTCTTGCCGTGAATGCTGAGAATGAAGAGGAAGCCATGTCGCACTACCGGCGTGTGAGGGATGAGATCAGGGCGTTTGTCGAGCGGTTCCCTGACGCGCTCTCAGCTCTATGAGGTCCTTTTCGAAGGCCTGGTATTGTTCCTGATTCTTCTGTGGCTGACCAGGCGAAGAAGAGGGCGGAGGTCTTTCCTCTTGATTTCCAAGTCGCGGTCAAGTTAGTATAAAAATCCAAACAGGTGAATGGAAGTAAAGGCAGATAAATAAGTAAGTTATAGCGCCATGTGTGGGCTCGAATCCCACCCTTTCCGACACTCCTGATGGCGCTGCAAGTGAAGCTCCTCGAGCCGTTTAATTTGGTTCTATCAGGCGGATGGGTCCAGTCACCGGATGATTTCCAGGTTGGACAACTCAAGTCCGGCACGGGATGAGTGGCGATCCAAGGGGGAGAGCCACGGATCGTGCATGCCGGCCACTCGGGCCGTTTCTCTGCGGGAGGAAGGAAAGAAGGAAAAGAAGGAAAGGAGACCACTCATGACGCATCACGCCGTCATCTTACGGCTCTGTCTCGCGTCCATCACGGTTTTCCTGTGGATCAGCCCCGCCCCCGCTTCCCAGCGGGGCCTGGAGCTCACCACCCAGCCCTCCTTCCTCAATGAAGCCCTGGGCACTTATCACGCCCTTATCATCGGAATCGACAAGTACCGGGAATGGAACCATCTTCAAACCGCGGTCAAGGACGCCGTCGCGCTCCGGAACGTCCTGGTCGAGAGCTACGGCTTCGACGAGAAGAACGTCCGGCTGAGAACCGACGAGGAGGCCACCCGGCTTCGAATCATCAGCGACCTTCGGGAGCTGGCCGCAGATCTAGGAGAGACGGACAACCTTCTCGTTTACTTCGCCGGTCACGGTCAGCTCGACGACCTCACGGGCGACGGCTACTGGATCCCGGTCGAGGGTGAGCTGAAAAACCCGGGGACCTGGATCTCGCAGGCGACGATCAAAGGCATCCTCGGGTCGGAAAAGGCCCGGGCCAAGAACGTGGTGGTGATCGCGGACTCCTGTTACAGCGGTACGCTTCTCCGGGGAGGTCCCTCACTCCTGAAGATTGAGGGCGGCGCATACCTCGACAAGCTCGCCGAAGCGGCCTCCAAACGCTCCCGGCAGGTGATCACCTCGGGCGGCCTGGAGCCGGTGGCCGACGGCGGCCGGGACGGGCACAGCCTGTTCGCCTACTACCTGATCAAGGCACTCCGTGAAAACGACCGGGAGGTGGTTGACCTGGAGAACCTGTTTCACACGCGGGTCTGGGCCCCCGTGACCCAGATCGGCGGGCAGCGCCCGAACGTGGGACGGCTCAAGACGCCCATGGATGAGGACGGCCAGTTTGTTCTCAAAAACCGGGGCCTCGAAAAGAGAAGGGCGGCCCTTGCCGCGGAAGAGGCCCGGGAGCGGGACAGGACGGACGCGCGGCCTCGCGGGGAGGCCGGGGAGTGGGATCGGCTGGAAGCTGAAAGGAGACTGCTGGAGGCCGAGCGCAGGCAGCTGGAGGAGGAGCGCAGGCTCCTGAAGGAGCGCAAGACCCTGGAAGCCGAGCGGCTGGCCCTTGAAAAGGAAAAGCAGCTCATGGCCGTCGAGGCCGAACGAAAGCGACTGGAAAAAGAGAAGGATCGTATCGGCACGCCGGAGCCCGAGGCCGAATCAGCCCCCCGGGTCACATCCCTTCCCCCGGCGGGTGCGCCTCCCCCTCCGGCACCTGCGGACGGCGGGATCACCGTGGGGGTGCTGCCCTGGCGTTTCGACCATCGCACCCACCTTACCAACAAAATATCCCCGAAATTCAGCTTCGACATCGTTGCCGCCGAGCTTGCCGAGACCCGGGAGTTCCGGCTGACCCACTCGGCCTACCCCGCCGAGGGCACCGCCGCCCAAGGCGTCCGAATGGTCTCACTTTCCTCCGAGGAGGGAGAAAGCCTGTGGGTCAAGCAGGGCGTCTTCTCGAAAACCAGGCTCGACACCAAGGCCGCTGCCTCCATCGGGCGCAGGCTGGGCGTGGATCTGGTGTTCATGCTCCACGTCACCTCCTCAGGCGCAGGTCCCGAGATCGCGGTCAGCATCATCGACACGAGCACCGGCCGGGTGTTCACGGAAACGCGGGCCTGTTATTCTCTGGCTTACCTGAGCAATCTGGCTCAAATAACCGAAAGACAGCTCCATCAATATCTGGTGGAGACGAGTCCATAACGACCGGGTTTCCGATTCGGCGCTGCATTCCCGGAAGGGACGGACCTTCGGGTCATACCAGGCTCAGACACCCCGCCCCTGTCGAAGCGTTGAATTCCTTTCCCCTTGATTTCCGGTCGGGTATCCAGTAACATAGAGATCAGCTGACTTCGGCTAATTGAATAATGAAAACAGTGTCTTGGCCTTGTTGATGGGATCGGGTCCCCTCCGTTGACAAGGTCGAACGGCGCACCGGTCGGCATCCGCAACCGAACGAGGAGGGAAGTGAGGTCCCGGTCATGAGCAACCCGAGGACGGCCGTGGTGGGAATCGGAGCGACGGGTGCGGTGCTGGCCGCATCCTTGCTCGCGCGACATCCCGAAACGGTGCTCGTGGATCCCAGGCCCGGCCTGGAAGAGGCGGTTAAAAGGAACGGGATTCGGATTTCCGGTATCATGGACATCCAGGTGGGGGTCGAGCATTTCGTGGACGGGATCGAAAAGCTGGGACCCTACGATCCGGATCTCGTTTTCGTGTCCACAAAGACCTTCCATCTGCCGGGCGTCCTGGAGGCGTTGGAAAAGGCGGTCAAGCCCGGCGCGAAGATCGTCAGCACCCACAACGGCCTGGGCACGGAGGACCTCATCGCCGAACGGTTCGGGCCCGAAGCCGCCTTTCGAATGTCCCTGAACTACGGGGTCTCCCTGAAAGGGCCGAGCCATGTCGAGATGGCCTTTTTCAACCGGCCCAATCATTTGGGAGCCCTGGTCCCGGACAACCGGGAGATCGGCCTCCGGATGGCCGAGGCGATCTCGGCCGGCGGGCTGGAAACCGAGTTCGTGGAGGACATCAAGCGGTACGTCTGGAAAAAGATGATCATGAAGTGCACCATGGCATCCATCTGCGCGGTCACGGACAGGACCATCAAGGAGGCCCTTGCATTTCCTCCCACCCGGGAGATCGCAGAGGGATGTTTCCGCGAGATCCTTGCCGTGGCCGGGGCAAAGGGGTATGCCCTGGGCGAAGACTACCTCGAGCAGGCATTGGCTTATCTCGAGGAGGTCGGGGTTCACAAGGACTCCATGTGCGTGGACGTTGCAAACAAAACCCGGACGGAGATCGATTTTCTGGGGGGCAAGGTCGTCGAGTACGGAAAAGAGACCGGCGTGCCCACGCCTTTCTACATCGTCATGACCAACCTGGTGAAGGCGATCGAGGACAGCTACTCGAACCCCTGATGATGAATGGTCGATCGGGGACGGTTGAAGATCGATCCGGCCGGTTTCCGGAGGGGGATGAAGGTGAAAGGAAAACGCAATTCAGGTCTGTTCTGTTTTCTGTTTTGCCTCTGCTTTATTGTGCCGGGATGCTCGGGTTACGGGAAAATCACAACACAAAGAGGGGAGGCGGCAAGGGTAACGATCGAGCAGCTGATCACGGAAATCGAGCGCTATGATGTGTACTTCATGGAGGCGGACCGCCGGTGCTCTTCCTCGCTCATTTTCGACCCGAGGGAAGACGACAGGGTCCTGAGATCGAGCCAGTGGCGGGAGATCGGGCCGGAAGAATCGCTCTCCGATTTTCTCTATCGCGTGGAACGGCTGTGGAACGCCGAGGTGTACCTCCTGCTCGGACCGGACGGGCGGCATTTCGGTTTCCTGTATGCCGCCGGCAGGAACAGGATCTACTCGAAAGCGATCGACAGCCGGACTCTGGAGCTTTACATGAAGGCCACACCCTGTTCGTCCGGCCCCGGTCCTTCCGGCCCGTGATTTTCGTCATCGTCGAGTCCGCCTTTCCTCTTGCTTTCCCATGGCGCGTCCAGTAACATCCCCGCTTCATCGAAGCTTACCGGGCCGCGCACCGGGGGCGGAAAAAACCCTGCAGGAGGGATCACCCGGTGTAAACGAGAGCATGGGTAAGCGAGCAGGAACACGCCGGTTTGCCGCAGGCGTGCATGCGGAGAGATGTCCGAGCTGGCCGAAGGAGCGCGATTGGAAATCGCGTGTACCGCTAAACGCGGTACCGAGGGTTCGAATCCCTCTCTCTCCGCCATTTTTGTTTCTCCGGCCTGTTGTTTCGATGACCGCGGCCGCTGAGCACGTTCAGAGGATTCGGTATGGCATATGAAGTGCTGGCCAGGAAGTGGAGGCCCCAGGTCTTTGAGGACGTCGTGGGCCAGGATCACATCACCGGGACCCTGGTCAACGCCCTCAAGACCGACCGGCTCGCACACGCCTATCTCTTCAGCGGGGCGAGGGGCGTGGGAAAGACCTCCGTGGCCCGCATCCTCGCCAAGGCCCTGAACTGTGCCCATGGTGAGCCCGGCGTTCCCTGCAATCAATGCACCTCCTGCCTGGAGATCACCGGCGGGTCCTCCGTGGACGTCCAGGAGATCGACGGCGCCTCGAACCGTGGCATCGACGAGATCCGGGAGCTGCGGGAAAACATCCGCTACATGCCCTCGTCGAGCCGCTACCGCATCTACATCATCGACGAGGTCCACATGCTCACCAAGGAGGCCTTCAACGCGCTTCTCAAGACCCTGGAGGAGCCGCCTCCCCACGTGAAGTTCTTCTTTGCCACCACCGAACCCCACAAGGTCCCCGTCACCATTCTCAGCCGCTGCCAGCGCTTCGATTTCAAGCGGATCCCCCCGGCCCTGATCGTGGACCAGCTCGGCAGAATCGCGCAGGCCGAAGGCATCACGGTCAGCCGGGAAGGCCTGGCCCTGATCGCCCGGGAGGCCCGGGGGGGGATGCGCGATGCGGAGAGCCTCCTCGACCAGGTCCTCTCCTTCACCGGGACGGAGGCGGCGGACCGGCAGATCACGGACATTCTGGGGATCGTGGATCGGGACCTGATCTTCGAGGCGTCCAACGCCGTGATCGAAGGGGATGCCGAAACCTGCATCCGCCTCGTGGAGCGGATCTACAATCGCGGCTGCGACATCAAGGAGTTCTACCAGGCCCTCATGGAGCAGTTCAGAAACCTCCTGGTCAGCCTCATCGTGGCGGACGGCGACCTTCTCGACATGACCGAGAGCGACCGGGAGGCACTCCGGACCCAGGCCCGGCGGGCGGGAAGGGAAAAGCTCCAGCAGGTGCTGACCGTGCTCATCCGGCGGGAGGAGGACCTCCGGTACACCTCCAGCCCGCGGCTCATCCTGGAGACCCTGCTGATCAAGCTTTGCCACATGGATGAGATCCTCGGCTTCGAGGAGCTGATGGAAAAGCTCGGCGCGCTCGAGGCCCGGCTCGCAGGGGAGCCCGGTCCGGCATACAGCCCCGCCATGGAGCCTTCTGCGGCCTCGATTCGGGAGCCGGCCGCCGCCCCGGACCAGCGCCCGGATGTGCCTGAAGCGGAGCCGCCCCCGCCACCCTCTCCAGGCGGGTGGGACGCCTTCATGGCGTTCCTGGGCGACCGGAACCGCGCCATGGCCAACGTGCTTCGCCAGTGGCGGTTCGTGGGGCTCGAGGGAGAGACCCTGGAGATCGAGCGGGGCGCCAACCCGTTCTCCGCCACCTACCTGGACGAGCAGGAACGGTTGACCCGGCTCACGGACCTGGCCCGCGAGTTCTTCGGGCGCGCGCTGAAGATCCGCATCTCCGGGGACCGCAACCCCCCGGCGAAGAAGCCTGTCAAGGAGGAGGAGGAGCCGGACGGAGCCGGGACGGAGCCATCGGCCGGCGGGGCCGTCCCGCGGCCGGTCCAGGATGTGCTCCGGATCTTCCAGGGAGAGCTTCGAGAGGAGGCCCCGTCCGCGTCCGGCGATGCGGAGGGGCAGGATTCGCACTAGGACGAAGGAGGAGACGACGTGAAAGGTAAA
>JAIPEI010000060.1 GCA_021737245.1 Deltaproteobacteria bacterium
ACCAGGACCAGCTCAGCTCCCAGCCCGAGATGCCGGCCCACGATCCGGCGAAGCTGCTCGCCCCGGCTGGGGCCTGCCAGCTCCACCCGTCCGGGCCGTCGGACCCGAACCACGTGTACGGGGCCCAGGGGGGTGGCGATGCCCGTGTCCTCGAGCGGCTCGAACCCTGCGGTTCCCACCTCCAGGCACGCCTCGGCCGTGGCGATGAGCGTCCCGGCTTCCGCCCGGATCGACGGCTTCCGGCGATGGGTGAGGACGTCCCACGCCTCTCCGTCCCGGCCGATGGAGGTCAGGCCCAGGACGACCCTCTCCCGCCCGGCCCTGCCGGCCAGGTGATTCAGGGCCACGGTCTTGCCCGCGTTCTTGGCCATGCCGAAGACGGCAAGGGAGCGGGCGCCGCCGCCCCGTATGACGTCCCAGAGGGCCATCAACCCACGCCCAGGATGGAGCGCGCTTCCGCCGGAGCGGCGATCTCCCGGCCCAGCTCGCGGGCGACGCGCACGACGCGCTCCACCAGGGGCGCATTGCCCCTGCTCAGCTCCCCGGCCCGGTAGAAGATATTGTCCTCCAGCCCAACCCGGGCGTGCCCTCCCATGAGCACGGCCGCCGCGGCCATGGGAAGCTGATGCCGCCCGATGCCGGCCACGGACCAGGTGGAGGACGAAGGAATCGACTCCGCCAGGTGGAGGAGGTTCTTCACGCCCGCCGGCAGGGCGCCCGGCACCCCCAGGACAAAGTCGAAGTGGAGCGGCGGGGCCACCAGCCCCTTCTTTTCCAGCCAGAGGGCGTTGGCCACCATGCCGGCGTCGAAGATCTCGAGCTCCGGCTTGACGTTGTGCGCCTTCATGGCCTCGGCGAAACGGACCATCAGGTCCCGGGGGTTGAGAAAGACCCCGTCCCCGAAGTTCACTGTACCGGCGGTCAGGCTCGCCATCTCGGGCTGGAGCTCGACCGGCTGGAGCCGCTCCTCTGCGCTCATGCCCACCGCTCCTCCCGTGGACACCTGGATCACCGCCTCGCAGCGCTCCCTGACCCGGTTCACGATCTCCCGGTAGACCTCCCGGTCCTGGGTCGGCCGGCCTTCGGCGTCCCGGGCGTGGAGGTGCACCACGGAGGCCCCGGCCTCGCAGGCCCGGCGGGCCTCCCCGGCGATCTCCTCCGGTGTCAGCGGCAGGTAGGGCGTGTCCTCCCGGGTGAGCTCGGCGCCGACCACGGCCGCGGTGATGATCAGCTTTTCCATGGGGACCTCCCTGTTCTCCTCGTCATTCCCGGCGGCTCTCCCGGTCCGCCAGCTCCTGGACCAGGTAGGAGGCCACGTCCCCCGGAAAGGTCCCCCTGCCGAAGCCGGCGTCGTACCCGAGCTCCTTGGCGAGCTCCGGGGTCACCTGGGGTCCCCCGACGATCAGCACCATCTCCTCACTCAGGCCTTCCGTCTCGAGGAGCTCGATCAGTCGGGTGAGGTTCTTCAAATGGGCGTTCTTCTGCGTGACCACCTGGGAGACCAGAACGGCGTCGGCCTTCTCCTCGGCCGCCCGGGCCGCCAGGGTCTCACACGGGACCTGGGCCCCCAGGTTGAGGGCCCGGATCTCCGGGTAGCTCTCCAGGCCCTTGTGCATGTCGTAGCCCTTCATGTTCATGATGGCGTCGATGCCCACGGTGTGGGCGTCGCTGCCGATGCACGCCCCGATCACCACCAGCTTCCTGCCGAAGGTCTCCCGGATGAACCGGTTGATCTCCTCCGGCTCCATGGCCTCGTATGCCACCTCGTGCACCTGGATGGTGGAGACGTCCACCGTTTCCCGGGTCTCCGCGTACACGACGAAGTAGGTGAACCCCGGATCGATGGGGTCCATCAGCACCACCCTCGCGTCCTGGAGCCCCATCCTCGCCGTCAGGACCAGGGCCGCCTGCCGCGCCTTCTCTCCCGACGGCATGGGCAGCGTGAAGGAGAGCTGAACCGCGCCGTCACCCCGCGTGTCGCCATAGGCCGTCACCGTGTTCCCCTTTGCATTCATGAGGCCGTCCTTTCCTCCTTCAGCAGGTCCCCAACCGGGTTGCAGTAGTCCTCCGCCTTTTCCACCACGCCCTCCAGGCCTTTTCCTCCCACACGCGTCCGGGCGATGTCCGCGAACATGGCCTGCGAGATGGCCTCCATCAACCCCGTCCCGGCGACCTCCTCGAGCATGGCCACGGCGTCCGCGAGGACTTTGCGGGCCCGGGTCTCGATCCTCCCCCCGGGCCGGAACGCGATCTCCTCGCCCAGGTGCTGCATGGCGCGGAACACGTAGTCCACGTTCTCGAGGCTCAAATGCCGGTCGTGGACGTGCGGCGTGTGGATCGCCTCCGTGGGCATGCCCAGGAGATGCACGGTCTGGTTCGTGAGCACGGAAACCGCGTTGAACAGCGCGTTCTGGACGTTCCCCTGGAAGATGTTCCCGGTCATGTACTTGGTGGGCGGCATGTACTTGACCGGGCAGTCGGCGAAGATCTGGCGGACCATCTGGGCCTGGGCCAGCTCGTGGAGGAAGCTGTCCTCCACCTTGGGGGAAATCTCGAAGGCGTGGCCGAGCCCGATCTGCCCGGGTTCCAGCCCGCTCAGCAGGGCGAACTGCTCGTTGATGAACTGGCTCGCCAGCACGGTGTGGGCCTTCTGGAAGGCGTCCGAGGTGGTCAGGTAATTGTCCTCTCCCGTGTTGATCATCATGCCGGCCCTTGCGAGCAGGGCGCGGGAGAAGTGCTGGTCGATGAAGGTGCGGACCATGTTGATGTCCCGGAAGATCACGCCGTACATGGAGTCGTTGAGCATCACGTCCAGCCGCTCCTGAGCGCCCAGCACGGCCATCTCGGGCATGCAGAGACCGGAGCAGTAGTTGGTCAGGAAGACGTACCGGCCCAGCTCCTCCGAGACCTCGTCCAGCGCCTCCCGCATGACGCGGAAGTTCTCCCGGTTGGCGATGGTCCCGCCGACCCCCTGAATGCCGCCGTCCTCCGGGACGTAGTCCAGAAGGCTCTGGGCCGTGTGGCGGATCACCGCGATGATGTCCGCCCCGCCGCGGGCCGCTGCCCGGGCCTGCACCACGTCCTCGTGGATGTCCCCCGTGGCCACGATGAGGTAGCGCAGCGGCTCCGGCCCCCGGCCGAGGCGCGCCAGCCGCTCCTCCCGCTCCCCGCGGGACCGATCGACGCGATCCAGACCCTCCCGGGCCAGGGAGCACATGCGGTCGCGCAGCTCCCCGGGCTCGACCTCCGGGAGGGCTTCATCATCCAGGCCCTCCAGCGCCATATGCTTCGCCGTCTCGGCAGGCGAATCCCCCCGGGAGACGAGGGTCCTCACGAACCAGGCCGCCGCCCCCCGGTCCAGGAGCCCCCGGGCCAGCAGGTCATCCACGATCCTGTTGGCCCAGGGCACGCCTTCCGGCGTCATGCCCTCGACCCCCAGCAGCCGGAGGACCGCACGCTCCACCGCCACGGTGGTTTTCCCCTCGATCTGCGACAGGGTGTCCACCGCGATGCGGGCCGCGGCCCTGCGCGCCCGGCCGACCTCCGCCTCGTCCAGGTTCAATGCTGCCATGGCTTCCCCTTCTCTCCGGGGCCGCCCGCCCCCTCCGCCCGACGCTGGGCCCGCGGGCGGCAACCCCGATTTTTTTACCCTCACCGACACAGACACCGGCACACCTTCGCAGGCACAGTCACCTATATGGATTCCCTCCGGCCCGCACGTCCCAGCACGCCCCAGAATACGAAGTCAATGTACTGGGCCACCACCTCGTCCACGGACAGGGGGCCTTCCTCGTTGAACCAGTAAGGGATCCCCGTGCACATCTGAAGAACCGCGATGCTCGCCAGCTTGGTGTTTCCCACGCCCATGACGCCCTCGCGGGTCCCCTCCTCGAGGATTCCCGAGAAGGTTCGCTCGTACTCCGCCCGCTTGCCGACGATCCGCCGGCGATGGTCGTCCCCGAGATTGATCAGCTCCGTGTCCGCCACGTGGGTCTCGTCCTGGTTTTCCAGGTGATATCGGATGTGGAACTCGATCCCCCTGTTGAGCCGGTGGACGGGGTCCTGTTCCTCCCGGATCTCGTGCTCCAGCCCCTGCAGGAGGTTGTTCATGGTCTCGTCCATGATCCGGTAGAGGATCTCCTGCTTCGAGGCGAAGTGGTAATAGATGCTCCCTCCCTTCACTCCGGACCGGCGGGCGAGCTCCCGGAGGGTGGACGCACGGTACCCCTTCTCACGAAAAAGGCGAGCGGCTTCCTGGAGGATGATTCCCTTCCTCGAGGGTCGAGTCTCGGCCTTGGCTTCCATCTGCAAGCTCTCCCTTCCGCGCGATGCCCGAGCCTTGGACATGCATCACAAACCTAACGTTTGTTAGACTTACCAGAGCCGCTATTTCCCTGTCAAGCATGCAAAAATCGCGGCTTTTACACAACCTCCCGATTTTCCCTTGACTCTCGGTCATCTATCCTTTATAGGTAGACCCTCAGGGTGGCGAAAGGCGCCGCCGGCACGCCGGGAAGGGCTCCCCAAGAGGTAACATTCCCGCAAAATCTAACAAACGTTAGGTTTTGTTTTGCAGACCTCGGACAGGCGCGCCGGTGCCTTTTTGGAAACAACCCGATCCCTTCGGCGGTCCCATGGAAAGCAAGCCCTGGAAACCAGCAGCCCTGCTCGCGCCCGCAGTGAGCGCGGTCATCTTTCTCCTTGTCATTCCAGTCTGCTTCATCGTGGTCTACAGCTTCTGGCTGCGCGCTCCGAGCGGGGCCGACATCCCGGCGTTTCAGTTCGGTAACTACGCCAAGTTCTTCGAGGACTTTTTCTACCCCTCCCTCCTCATCCGCACCATTCGCGTCTCCCTCGAGACGGTCCTCCTCTGCCTGGTCATGGGCTACATTCCGGCCTACTTCTTCTACCGGACCGAGAGCCGCATCAAGCCCTTCCTCCTGATCCTGGTGATGCTCCCCTTCTGGATCAGCTTTATCATCCGCACCCTGAGCTGGATCAACATCCTGGGCGACACCGGCCTGATCAACCACGTGCTCATGAAGATCGGGCTCCTGGACAATCCCCTGAGCATGCTTTACAACGAAGGAGCCGTGCTCATGGGCCTCATCCAGTATTTGCTCCCGTTCATGATCCTGAACATCTACGTGAGCCTGGAGGGAATCGACAAGAACCTCCTGGAGGCGGCGCGAAGCCTGGGCTGCACCGAGTGGCAGGCCTTCCGGGAGGTCACCCTTCCCCTGAGCCTCCCCGGGGTCAGCGCCGGATGCCTGCTGGTCTTCGTCCTGACCTCCGGCACCTATTTGCCGCCCATGATTCTCGGCGGGCCGGGCAACGACATGATCGCCAACCTGATCTTCAAACGGGTCGTGGGGACCCTGGACTGGCCGTTCGGCTCGGCCATCAGCACGATTCTTCTCCTGCTGCTGGGGGTGATCGTCTACACCTACAACCGCTACCTGGGGATCAACCAGATCTTCAAGAGCCTGCAGTGAGCGATTCACCATGCCAAGAATCTCGGGCTGGTCACTGATCCGTCTCTACACGATCCTGGTCTATGTCTGGATGTTCACCCCCATCGTGGCGGTCATCATCCTGTCCTTCAACCCGCAGCAGTTCGGCTCCTTTCCCATGGAGGGGTTCAGCTTCCGCTGGTACGTCAAGCTCGCCCACAACGATACCATCCTGAACGCCTTCAAGAACAGCCTCGTCCTGGGCTCGCTCACGGCCGTCGTGACCACAGCCGTCGGGATTCCGGCAGCCATGGCCTTCGTGCGGTATGAGTTCCCCGGAAAGAACACCCTGAACACCCTGCTCCTCACCCCGATCATGATTCCCGAGGTGGTGCTGGGCGTGGCACTGCTCCTGTTCATCCGGTGGCTCCAGCAGCCCAAGAGCTTTGCGCTGCTGCTCATCGGCCACGTGGTCCTGACCCTGCCCTACGTCCTGCTCGTGGTCCAGGCGCGGCTCGTGGGCATCAAGCGCGTCTACGAGGAGGCGGCCCTGAGCCTCGGGGCGAACCCGTTTCAGACCTTCAAGGAGGTCACCCTGCCGCTCCTGGCGCCCGCCATCCTGGCAGGGATGCTCTTTTCGTTTACCATCTCATTCGACGACGTCACGGCCACGCTCTTCTGGGCGACCGCCCGGAGCCAGACGGTCCCGGTGAAGATCTTCGGCATGCTGCGCAACTCCATCAGCCCGGAGATCAACGCCCTCGGCGCGGTCATGATACTATTGACGATTTCCATCCCCCTGGTGGCGGGGTACCTCTCCCGCCGTTTTCGCCGGGGGTAGGCGGTACGGGTCTGCGCCGGCCTTCGAGAGGAGGCGGGCCGGCGCCGCGTCCGGGCGGCATGCGGCAAACCTGACGGGACACACGCCGGCCGGTGGACGGCGAGCCTGTCGATCGGCAACGTTTCTGGATGAAAGGAGAGGTCAGCCATGAAGAAGGATTTGAACGAGCAACTGGACACCGTGGTCAAGCTTTACCAGGACGGCGGGATCACCCGCCGCGACTTCGTCAAGTACCTCGGCATCGCCGGGGCCGCTGCCGGGCTGGTGGGAGGGCCCTTCGGCCTCCTGACCCGAAGCGCTAGGGCGGCCAAGTCCATCCGGTTCGACTCCTGGGGCGGCACCACCTCCGAGGCCCTGCGCAAGTACGCCTTCGAGCCCTTCACCAAGGCGACCGGGATCGAGGTGGTGGACGCCGCGTTCACGGGCATGGACGCCTACCTGACCCAGGTCAAGGCCTCCTACCCCCCAGGCGGGGAGTTCAACCTGGCCCACCTGAGCGCCGTGTTCGACTATGCGCGCTACATCGGTCTGGGCTTCGGCGTGGTCCTGGACGAGAGCAAGATCCCCAACCTCAAGAACGTCATGAAGCCCATGAAGGATGCGCTTCGCCAGCTCAGCGACGGCAATCTCTCGGCCGTTCCCTACGATCTGGGGCAGACCGGGATCGCTTACAACACCAAGCACATCTCCAAGGACAAGGCCGAGAAGCTGGGTGCTTCGCTCCTGTGGGACAAGGCGCTCAAGGACAAGCTGGGAAGCTGGGGGGCCGACTACCGCACCAACATGTGGTATGCGGCCCTTCACACCGGCCAGAGCCCCAACAATATCACGGATCTCGACGCGGTGTGGGATGCCCTGGCAGAGCAGCGGGACCTCATGAAGAAGTACTGGGAGTCGGGCTCCGAGCTCATGAGCCTGCTCGCCAACGAGGAGATCTACGCCACCGTGGCCTGGTCCGGCCGGGTCGCTGCGCTCCAGCAGCAGGGACATTCGATCGGCTACCTGGCCCCCGAGGGAACCTACTCCTGGATGGAGTACATCTTCGTGCTCAAGGGGACGGACCTCGAGGTGGCCCAGAAGCTCCTCAACTTCATGCTGGAGCCGGACGCGGCCATCGCCGTGGCCAAGGGCCAGAACTACCCGCCCAGCCTGGACCCGACCAAGGTGAAGATGCCGCCGGAGGTCCAGAAGCTCCCGGCCTTCGATCCCACGGGCCAGCTCAAAGGGTACCTCTTCGCCAAGCCCGACTACTGGAACAGCCACCAGGTCGAGTGGACCGAGAAGTGGGACCGGATCCGGGCCGGGGCATAAGAAAACCCTTGCGGGCGGGGCCAGCGGCCCTGCCCGGCCATGTTGAACCATCCGGCCGCCCTGTTCCGCACCGGCGGAACGGGGCGGCATGCCGAAATCATTCCAGCCGGGAGAGCGAAGAGCGTTGGAAAAAGAAAGCAAGTCCCTCGCGGTCGAGCTCAAGGGCGTGTACAAACGCTTCGACAAGGTGGTGGCCGTCGAGAAGATGGACCTCGAGTTCGAGGAAGGCACCCTCGTGACCCTGCTCGGGCCCTCGGGCTGCGGCAAGACCACCATCCTGCGCATGATTGCGGGGCTCGAGAGCCCGACGGAAGGGGACATCTTCATCCAGGGCAAGCGGGTGAACGACACCCCCATCCACAAGCGGAACCTGGGGATGATCTTCCAGAACTACGCCCTGTTTCCCCACAAGACCATCTTCGACAACGTGGCCTTCGGGCTCAAGTACCGCAGCGTGCCCAGGCAGGAGACCCGGGACCGGGTGAAGCGCGCCCTGGAGATGGTGCGGCTGCCCGGCGTGGAGGACCGGATGCCTTCCCAGCTCTCCGGCGGGCAGCAGCAGCGGATCGCCCTGGCCCGCGCCATCGTCATCGAACCCGTGGTCCTGCTCATGGACGAGCCGCTCTCCGCATTGGACGAGAACCTGCGGGAGGAGATGCGCATGGAGGTGGACAACCTCCAGCAGCTGCTCGGCGTGACCACCATCTTCGTCACGCACGACCAGCGCGAGGCCCTGTCCATGTCCGACCGGATCGTGGTGATGAAGGACGGCCGCAAGCAGCAGGAGGGCGGGCCCGAGGACGTGTACAACAACCCGGTCAACCATTTCGTGGCCGACTTCCTGGGTCACTCCAACTTCATCAACGGCGAGGTGCTGGGCCGCGAGGGGGAATACACCAAGGTCCGCGTGGAGGACGGCAACGAGATCTACGCCCCGGGCTCCGAGGCGTGGAAGCCGGGCGAACCCGTCGAGCTGGTGGTGCGTGCCCAGAAGTTCGACCTTCTTCCGGACAAGGAGGATGTCACCGCCCCTGAAATCAACACGTTCAAGGGCATTGTCAAGGACCGCAGCTACATGGGAGGCGAGGTCAGCTACTTTGTCGAGCTGGCCAACGGCACCGTGCTTCACGCCATCAGCATGGTCAGTCTCAAGCCGTACCGCCGGGGAGAGACCGTTTTGATCCATGTGCCGCCTCGTCACTGCGGTCTGCTGAAACGAGAAAACTGAGCACACTCGCCAACCCGCATCCCCGCGACACCTCATCTTTCCGAGGCCGGAGCGTCCCTTCCCGGGGGTCCCAGGCGTGATGGACGCTCGAGCGTCCGTTCAGCGCACCGGCCGGCAACTCGCATCAGGCCCATGACGCTCGCGTTCAGGTGTGCGACCGCGCCGGACCGCCTCCCTTGATACGGTTGGACGCGGGAGGCCCGGATGCGCGGGCCGCGCGCCTTTTCCAAGAGGGCCGGCCGCTTCACCCGGCGGCGATCCCCGGATCCCTTCGAAAGGCAGGAGACTCGAAACATGGACATCCAACGCGCAACCGAGATGCTGGCGCAGCGGTTCCCATCGCTCTTTGCGACCATCGACTCCCATACGGCCGGGGAACCCACCCGTCTCATCGTGGAGGGATTGGGGGAGGTGCCCGGCGTTGACATGGCGGAAAAGCGCCGTTACTTCATGGAGAACCTGGATCATGTGCGCCGGCTGCTCACTCGGGAGCCCAGGGGTCACCGGGACATGATCGCAGCCGCCCTCACCGGGCCGGTGAGCGAGGGGGCGGAATTGGGGCTCATCTACATGGACGCACGCCGCTACCCCTACCTCTGCGGGCACGCCACCATCGGGGCGGTCACCACGCTTCTCGAGACGGGCGCGATCGAGCCGTCCGGTCTCGAGACCACGGTGATCGTGGACACGCCCTCGGGACCCATGACCACGCGGGCCAGGGTCCGGGACGGCGTCGTGGAGTCCGTGGCCGTCGAGACGGTGCCCTCCTTCGTGTACGGCCGGGAGCGGTCCCTGGACGTACCCGGCCTGGGGACGATTTCCGTGCATACGGTCTGCGTCGGCGGGTTTTTCGTCATGGTCCCGGCCGAGGCAACGGGAATTTCTCTCACTCCGGACAACAGCGGGCGGCTGGTGGATCTGGGCATGGACCTCATCGACTGCGCCAACAAGCAGCTCGACGTACACCACCCCACACGGCCCGAGGTCTCCACGGTGGACGTGGTGGAGTTTTACGAGGAAGACCCCGCGCACCCCTGCTCCGGGAGGAGCATGGTGATCTACGGCGAGCGCCACATGGACCGCTCCCCCTGCGGTACGGGCACGGCGGCCAAGCTGACCCTCCTTCACCGGCAGGGGCGGATCGGCCTCGACCGCGCCTACAGGAACATGAGCCCGCTGGGGACCGTCTTCGAGGCCCGCCTCGTTCGGGAGACCAGCCTCGGCGGCGTTTCCGCCGTGGTGGCGGAGATCCGCGGCAGCGCGCAAATCACGGGCATTCACACCTTTACCCTCGATCCCGACGATCCCTTCCCCGGAGGATTTCTTCCATGACACCGGAACGCATCTTCCTGAACGCCGTCATTCGCACCCTGGACCCTTCCCGCCCCCTGGCCCGGGCCGTGGCCGTGGGAAACGGCCGGATCCTGGCCGTGGGAGACAACACGGACATCGCATCGCTCTCCGGTCCGGACACCGAGACCCTGGACCTCGGAGGCCGGCTGGTTCTGCCGGGATTCATGGACAGCCACTTCCACTACTACGACTGGTCCATGGGAAGGAAGCAGCTGAACCTGGCCGATGCCACCTCGTTTCAGGACTGCCTGGAGCGGGTGGCCGAGGCCGCCCGGGGCCTTCCCGAGGGGGCCTGGGTGCTCGGCCAGGGATGGAACGAATCGGACTGGGAAGACGAGCGCATGCCCACGCGCCACGACCTGGACCACGCGGCGCCGAACCACCCCGTGGCCCTGTGGCGTTGCGACCTGCACCTCGCCACGGTGAACTCGCTCGCCTTGGAGCGGGCGGGAATCGACGAGAACACCATCGACCCGCCCGACGGGGTGATCGCCCGGGACGCGGCCGGCCGGCCTTCGGGGATTCTGCGCGAGCTGGCCCCCAACCTGGTCAAGGCGGTCATTCACGAGGCGGGCGACCCCGGGGTCTACGAGGCCATGCTGGACGGTATACCCGCTCTCCACACCTTCGGCCTCACCGGGCTCTTTGACGTGCGGCTCATGGGGGGCGTGGAAGGACCGCCCGCCTTCCGCACCTGGCAGCGAATCCGGGAGGAAGGGAAGCTGGACCTGCGCTGCTGGGTGAGCCTGCCCGGAGAGCGCCTGGAGGAGGCCGTGGCCCTGGGCCTACGCAGCGGCCTGGGAGACGACCGCCTCCGCATCGGCCACCTCAAGTACTTCATGGACGGCGGCATGGGCGCGCGCACCGCCTGGATGGTCGACCCCTATCTGGACGGCGGGGTGGGCATGCCGCTCTGCGCGCCGGACGCACTGCGGGAGTGGATCGTCAAGGCGGACCGGGCGGGCCTCGCCGTGATGGTGCATGCCATCGGCGAGCGGGCCAACCGGGAGATCGTCTCCGTGTTCGAGGCGGTGGACCGCGCCCGGGTCCTCAAGGAGACCGGCCCCACCACGGGACCTGCGGTGCCCCATCGTGTGGAGCACATCCAGATGATCCGGCCCGAGGACCTCGCGCGCATGGCGCGCCTGAACATCGTGGGCTGCGTGCAGCCCCACAACCTGATCCTGGACATCCACATGGTCGAGCGCTCCGTGGGGGAAAGGGGCCGATGGACTTACGCGTATCGGAGCATGCTGGACGCCGGCATTCCACTCATCATGAGCTCGGATGCACCGGTCTGCAACCCGCGGCCCCTCGTGGGCATCCACGCCGCGGTCACCCGGCGGCGTAGAAACGGATCCCCCGAAGGAGGCTGGTACCCCGAGGAGCGGATCACCGTGGAGGAGGCGGTTCGGGCCTACACCCTCTCGGCGGCCGAGGCGAACGGGGTGGCGCAGGGGTTGGGAAGCGTCTCCCCCGGAAAGCGGGCCGACCTGGTGGTCCTGGACCGGGACATCTTCGCCGTCGACCCCATGGAGATCGCCGAGACCAACGTGGACATGACCGTGTTCGACGGGCGGGTGGTGTTTTCCCGATGACCGGCTTCCGGTGCGGCGATCAAGCGAAAACAGACAGAACCCGGCATCGAATGCATATCCGGCGATTCATCATGGACGGTTTTTTGGCGCGGAGAGCTCGGCAGGGATGGTGGTCACCGGGAGGGTCACTGTGAACGTGGAACCCCGGCCTTCCCGGCTGCTCACCCGGATGCGGCCGCCGTGTTTCGCGATGATTCCCTGGGATACGCTGAGCCCGAGGCCCGTGCCCTTCCCCTTCCCCTTGGTGGTGAAAAAGGGATCAAAGATGGAGCCCAGGATGTGGTCGGGGATTCCCTCTCCCGCGTCGATGACCTTCACGGCCACGTAGTTCGGATCGTCGGCCGGCAGGACGACGACCTGAATCCTGTCCCCCTTGCTGGACGCGTCGACGGCGTTCAGTATGAGGTTCAAGAAGACCTGCCGGAGCTGCTGGCTGTCCCCGTGCACGCGAGGAAGGTTGTCCGTCGCCTGAAACTCGATTCGGATACCGGAGAGCTTGATCTGATTGGCAGCCAGCGTGATGGTGTCCTGGAGAAGCCGCCTCAGGTCCAACGGTTCGAGCTGGGAGCCGCTCTCCCGGGCAAAGTCCAGAAGATTGCTGATGATGTCCTTGGATCTCCCGGCTTCGGACACGATGTCCTCTATCATTTCCCTGCGATCTCCTTCGGGAAGGTTGTCATAGTCCTCGAGGAGCATGTGGGCGGTGAGGGTGATGTTGTTCATGGGATTGTTCAACTCGTGCGCTACACCGGCTGTGAGGGTGCCCACCGCCCGCATTTTGTGGG
>JAIPEI010000061.1 GCA_021737245.1 Deltaproteobacteria bacterium
CGAACTTGCCGTACGCCTCTTCGCGGTACTTCTTCATCAGTGCGGAGTCGGAGTCGGGAAGCTCGCCGAAGGTGGCGGCAATCACGCCCTCCCAGAGCCCCTTGCTGATGTGCATCATCAGGGGGAAGTCGGAGCAGGTGCTGGTGCTCAGCCACTGCACGTTGAGCTGCATGGCCTTGCTGGTCCCCACGAGCCGGACGGCGTGGCCCGGCGTGACCCAGAGGAGCACCGCGTCGGGCTCGGCCTTCTTGAGCGCCATGACGTGGGGTTTCATGTCGGTGTCCGTGATCTCCACGGGCACCTGGGCCACGAGCTCCAGCCCCTGCTTCTCGAGCTCGTAGGCTGCGCCCTTGACGCCGTTCTTGCCGTAGTCATCGTTCTGGTAGGCGATGGCGATCCGCTTCAGGCCCATATTCTCCAAGGCGTAGCGGCACAGGGCCTTGGCCTCGATGTAGTAGAGGGGGTAGACCGCAAAGAGGTACTTCTCGGGAGGCTCGATCCAGTGGAGAGAACCCGCCGACGGCCCGATCCAGGGGATCTTGCGCTTCATGAGGTAGTCCTTGACCGCCAGACCGGGAGCGGTTCCCACGCCCGACACCCAGGCGAACATGCCGATGCCTTCCTGGAGCTCCTTGACGCCCGCCTTGGTCTTGGCAGGATTGTAGGCGTCGTCGAACATGTGATGGATGATCTTGCGGCCGTGAATTCCGCCCTCGGCGTTGATCATCTTGAAGTAGGCGTCCGTTCCCCGGGCCACCGCACCCCAGGGCGCTGCGGGGCCGGTCTGGGGGCCCCACTGCCCGATGTGGATCTCCGTGTCCGTGACCCCTTCCTCAGCGGAAACATTGGCAGCCAGACCGAAGCCCACCATCGCGATCAACAGAAACAGCCGGAACCCTTTCTTCTTCATGGCACCCTCCTCCAAGACAATGGTTATTGCGGTTGCGGGTACCGCGGCCGGTGGCCGGGTTCCGGGAACCGTTCCCCTTTCCCCGTGCCCGGGCCGATCGGCGGCCCCCCAGCCCGGATGAGTCTCCGGGCTAGACCTTCTTCACGTAATGGCGGGCGAACAGCCCGCTGGGTTTCACGCAAAGCACGAGAACAATGATCACGAAGGCGACCACGGACTTGAACTCTATGGAGACATATCCTCCGAAAAGGTTCTCGACGATCCCGAGGATGTAAGCCCCGAACACCGCGCCGGGCAGCGAGGTCATGCCCCCCATGACCGCAGAGGCGAACCCCTTGAGCATGGGATCCCACATCATGTAAGGCTGCATGATCGTCGGCGCGATCAGGAGTCCGGCCAGGCAGCCCACTACCGAGGATATGGCCCAGGTGAACATGAGAATGCGCTTCGTTCGGATACCCATGAGACGGGCCACCGTGTTGTTCTGCTGGGTGGCCTTCATGGCCACGCCCAGCTTGGAGAAACGAAGGAAGAGGAACAGGATGATCATAACCGTAAGGGCTACCACCAGGGTGAGGACCTCGAGGGAGCTCACGAACACGTTGCCGATCCTCACGCTGCTGTAAGCGGAGATGGGAAACGGCAGGGTCTTCGGATCGGCCCCGAACTTCCACGAGACCAGGCCCATGAGAATCATCTCCAGCCCCAGAGTGATGATGATCATGCCGAGCACCGTAGGCTCCTTGGCACGTCGCAGCACGGCGAACTCCAGGAATGCCCCCAGGAAGGCGGCAAAGGCCAGTGTGCCGGGAAAGGCGAGATAAAAGGGCACGCCGTGGGTTTCCAGGAGGAGGTAGGTGAAGAAGGTCGAGATGAGGGCCATTTCTCCCTGGGCGAAGTTCAGGACCTCGGACGTCTTGTAAATGATCACCATGGCGAGGCCCATCAAGGCGTAGGAGCTTCCCACGGCGATGCCGCTGACCACCATTTGAATGAAATCGAGCATATAGGACCGGGTTTTGAGCTGTTAAGCTGTTGAGCTGTTGAGGGAAACCGTTTCAACCTCAGACATCCCGCCACTCCCGGATCGAGCCGGCCCTCTTTGAAGAGCGAAGGCTCAAAACGGCCAGGTCTTCCAGTACTTCTTGGTCCGAATCCAGAACCCGAACAGCCCCAGAGGTTCGAACAGCATGATCAGAATCATGATCAGCCCGAACACGATGAACTGGATGTTGCTGACCCCTGTGATGGAGAACCAGGTCTTGGAAAGGGTGTCCAGCCAGTCCCCCAGATAGGGAATGTCCAGGATGTTGCGGAGTTGGAGGTCCAGCCAGCTGAGGAGACAGGCGCCCACGATGGAGCCGAACAGGGAGCCGAGTCCTCCGACCACGACCATGGCCAGGAACATGATCGACATCATCAGGGTGAAGACCTCGGGCTCGATGAACCGGAGCACAAAGGCGAAAAGCCCCCCGGCGAGCCCGGTGTAGAAGGCGCTCACTGCGAAGGCCAGGGTCTTGTAGTAGGTGAGATGCACGCCCATGGACTCGGCTGCGATGTCCGCGTCGCGAATGGCGATGAATGCCCGTCCCACCTTCGTCTTGATGAGATTGCGGGCCGCGAGCGTCAGAAGCACGGTGAGGGTGACGGCCAGGTAGTAAAAGTCCCGGTCGGTGTTGAGGTGCCATGGACCAATGACGAGCTCCGGCGCGTGCAGGCCCTGGCGACCTCCGAACAGCTCGATCCGTCCGATCACCTTGGTGATGGTGAGGCCGAAGCCCAGAGTGGCAATGGCGAGGTAGGGCCCTTCGAGGCGAAGGGCGGGGAGCCCGAGGAGGAACCCGAAGAGGGCGGCCACGAGAGCGGCCGCGGGCAGCGCCAGGAGGAAGGGAAGCTGGAGCTGGGACATGAGGGTGATCGTTCCGTAGGCCCCGATGGCGAAGAAGCCCGCGTGCCCCAGGGAGACCTGGCCGGTGTATCCCACCAGGAGGTTGAGCCCGACGGCTACGATCACGTTGATGGCCATGAAGTTGGCCAGGTATACGTAGTAGTTCTTGAACAGAAAAGGAAAGAGGGCGAGAAAGAGAATCAGGAGGGCGAACCAGAAGACGACGACGCTGGAGCTGAAGAGCTGAACGTCTTCGTAGTAATGCCGCTTCATGTCCATGGGGCGTCGCTCCAGCCGTGACTTTCCAGGGGAGATCGTGAGATTGTCACTTGGATTCCAGCCTGTCCACCACTTTTCTGTAGTAGATTTCGTCTTCCTCGAAAAGCGGCGATCCCCGGCCCATGGTGTTCAGCTTCATGATCTTGTAGTTGATTCTCCGGATCTGACGAACCTTCTCCTGCTCTTCCGGGATGGCGTCGAGCATGTCCTTCATCTGCAGGATTTCCTTTTTCAGCTCGATTTCGGGTGGAAGGCAGCCGGCGTTCTTCAGGACCTTATAGGCCATGCGCAGGTCCTCCGGAACATGACTGTCATCCTCGAGCTGCAGTGGCTTTCCACGGCCGGGCAGGTTGTCGAACTCCCCCTTGGACAGGGACTCCTGAATCCGTTGTTCGATGATGTCGTCAAAGCCGGGAATCATGGTCGGCTCGGTCCTCCGGCGTCCGAGACGGGGCCCGGCGGGCCGGGCGCGCCCGGGAGCCCTTGTCGTCGTCGGAAGTAAGATAGCCGATTTTCAATCGATTTGCAAGCACTCACGAGTTCCCAGGCTCTGCTTTCCCCCTTGACAACCCCGGAGGGGTATTATTGGATGGTCCGGCCGGGCCATGGAGGGCGTCGTTGAGCGGAGGGTCTGTTGAAGAGGGGCTTTTTTTCGGCAAGCGCGGGGAAGCACGGTGATTGACGACATCGACAGGAAGGTCATCGGGCTGATTCAGGGAGACCTGCCCCTGCACGAGCGACCCTTTGCGGAGCTGGCGGATCGGGCGGGGCTGCCCGAAGAGGCTTTCCTGGAGCGGATCCGCTCCCTCAAGGAGCGTGGCGTGATCCGCCGCTTCGGCGCCACCCTCCGCCACCAGGAAGCGGGGTTCAACTCCAACGCCATGGTGGCCTGGCTTGTGCCCGAGGACCGCATCGAGGCCGTGGGCGAAGCCATGGCCGGGTTCAGGGAGGTCACACACTGCTACCACCGGAGGCCCCAGCGCGACTGGAAGTACAACCTGTACACCATGATCCACGGCGACAGCCGGGAGGAGTGCCGCCGCATCGCAGGGCGGATGGCGCGGGAGACCGGCGTGGAGGAGTATGCGCTGCTGTTCAGCGAGCGGGAGTTCAAGAAGACAAGCATGTCCTACTTCTAGTTTCCATCCAGAAAGGGTCTTTTTTGCCAATCTCATCGTCGATCAGCGAGGTTCCTTGTGCGGCGTACTCTAGTACGCCTCCGCGTCACCTCTTGATCTCCTTGATCTTGACAAAAAATCCTCCTTTCTGAATTGGAAACGCAGCCATGCCCAAGGTTCGTTTATGGATGGGCACTATTTCCAGCTTTTTTCGAGGAGGCCGGTTCTTTTCACCAGCGGAGGCGACCTGATGCACAGGGAGGGTCGCGTGCGTTTGATCCGGAGAAGGGAGGGTGTCCGTATGTCCACCAGGAGCAGGGATCTGTTCGATCGTGCCGTTCAGTTGATCCCCGGAGGGGTGAACAGCCCGGTTCGGGCGGGAAAGTCCGTCGGCATGGATCCCCCCTTCATCGACCGGGCCGAAGGATGCTATTTGTGGGACGCGGACGGGCGGCGCTACGTGGACTATGTCTGCTCGTGGGGGCCCATGATCCTGGGACACGGCCACCCGAGCGTTATTCAGGCCCTCGAGGCGCAGCTTCCAAAGGGCACGAGCTACGGCGCGCCCACCGAGCTGGAGATCGAAATGGCCCGGACCATTGTCGAGATGGTGCCTTCCATCGACATGGTGCGCATGGTGAACTCCGGGACCGAGGCCGCCATGAGCGCCATCCGCCTGGCGCGCGGCGCTACGGGAAGGGAAAAGATCGTCAAGTTCGAAGGGTGCTATCACGGCCACGCCGACAGCCTTCTGGTGTCCGCCGGGTCCGGGGTGGCGACGCTGGCCATTCCCGGATCGCCGGGGGTCCCGGCGGGGATCGCGGCCCACACCGTCTCCGTACCCCTGAACGATATGGACGCCGTGGAAACCGCCTTCGAGCGGCACAAGGGTGAGATTGCAGCCTTGATCGTGGAGCCCGTTCCCGCAAACGCAGGCGTCCTTCCCCAGGGAAAATCGTTTCTCGAGGGATTAAGACGGCTGACGCGGGAGCAGGGGAGCCTGCTCATCTTCGACGAGGTCATCAGCGGCTTCCGGGTAGCTCCCGGGGGCGCCCAGGAGCTCTACGGGGTTCTTCCCGACCTCACCTGCATGGGGAAGATCATCGGCGGCGGACTGCCCGTGGGGGCCTACGGCGGGAAAAGGGACCTGATGGAGCGGATGGCCCCTCAGGGGGACATTTACCAGGCCGGCACCCTGTCGGGCAACCCGCTGGCCATGGCCGCTGGGCTGGCGACTCTGAACGCGCTCCGGCAAGAGGGCGTGTACGCCTCCCTGGAGGAAAAGGGCCGCAGGCTGTTCGAGGGGCTCGGGGAGAGGGCGCGTGCGGCCGGAGTGGCCGTTACGGTGAACCGGGTCGGTTCCCTGGGGTCCCTCTTCTTTACGGAAGGGCCTGTCCGGGACTTCGCATCGGCCGCGGCGAGCGACACGTCCCGGTTCCGGTCCTACTACGCCCGGATGCTGGAGCAGGGAATCTACCTGGCGCCGTCCCCATTCGAGGCTGCATTCGTGTCTACGGCCCACTCGGACGAGGTGATCGGGCAGACGCTGGACTGCGCGGCCCGCGCCTTCAAAGGGCTCGCAAGCAATCAGAAATAGGTTGACTTTGAGAAAAGTCCTGTGTTAGAGACAAGCCGATTTTCAACCATTCGGGTGTCTGGAGGCGCCCCGTCGATTTTCATGGAAGAGGACACCAAGAAAATGTTCAGGACCCTCGGATATCTCAGCACCGTGGGTCTGGCCATGGCCTTTTCCATTGGAATCGGTGCTGGGGTCGGCTACTACCTGGACAACAGGTTCGGTACGACCCCCTGGCTGTTTTTTCTGTTCCTGGGACTCGGTATCGCGGCTGCGTTCCGTAACCTGTACGTCATGTACAAGCGGGGACAGAAGATGCAGTGACCCCCGGAGCAGGGAAGGGCGAGAGAAGGCATGGCGATCGATCTGGACTGGAAGGCCGCATACCGGGAAATCAAGCTGCTGAACTGGATCACGCTTCTGATCCTCTCCGCGGCGGGTGCCGTCGTCCTGGACGCGGCGTCGACGCTTGGGATCATCCTGGGCGGTCTGGTCATCATGGCCAACTTCGGCTTGCTCCAGCACACGATTCGGAGGGCTTTTTCGGGTGAAGGGACCATGACGGGGACCAAGGCCTCCGTGATCGTGAAGTACTACCTTCGGCTCCTGGCACTCGGCATTGTCCTGCTTTTTCTGATCAGCAGGGGCTGGATCAATCCCGTTGGTCTCGCCGTCGGCCTGTCCACGGTGTTCATCAGCATTGTCGGGTTCGGGATCAAGCGGGCCTGTAAAATCTACACCAGGGAGGCGACCTAGAGATGGAGCACCACTATTTCTTCATCAACGAGATCCTGAAGGGAATCGGGCTTGGGCATTTTGCACATGACTACCAGGCGGCGACCCACTCCTGGCTCATCATGATCATCATGATTGTGGGCGCGGCCGCCCTTGCTAAAGGAGTCAAGCTCCTGCCCACCAAGGGGCAGAACGTGCTGGAGGTCATCGTCGGCGGGCTCGAGAACTTCATGGTGGAGATCACCGGGCCCGAGGGCCGGGCGTTCTTTCCGTTCATCGGCACGATCTTCCTCTACATCTTCGTGTGCAATCTGATCGGGCTCGTGCCCGGTTTCTTCTCGCCGACGGCCAGCCTCAACACCACCCTCTCCCTGGCGCTGTGCACCTTTATCCTGACCCATTTCATCGGGATCAAGTTCCACGGCGTGAAGTACGTCAAGCACTTCCTCGGCCCCATCTGGGCCCTGGCGCCGCTGATGTTCGTCATCGAGTTGATCGGCCACCTCGCCCGGGTCATGTCCCTCAGCGTGCGGCTCTTCGGCAACATCTTCGGCAAGGAAAAGATCCTGGGAATTCTCTTCGGCCTCGCCGGGCTCTATCTGGTGCCGCTTCCCATTCTGTTTCTCGGCATCCTGGTCAGCTTCATTCAGGCGGTCGTGTTCATGCTGCTGGCCATCGTCTACTTTGCAGGGGCCATGGAAGAGGCCCACTGATCGAATCACGGAACGGTGAGCCGGTCCTGTAAGGCGCGGGGGCGGGCTCTTGGAAAGAAGGCGTATATCCATTTTCACATCAAAGGAGGTTGACATGTCAAAGAAGGGAGTTGTTGGTGTTCTGACCGCCATGCTGGTGCTGGGGACGGCGTCCTCCGCCATGGCCGCCGAGGCTGCAGCTGCCGGGCTGTGGACGTTCTTCGGGATCGCCATCGCCTGTGGCTTCGGGATCGGCGTCGCGGCGTTCGGTACCGGTCTCGGCATGGGGCATGCGATCAACGGCGCACTTCAGGGGACCGCGCGGAACCCCGAGGCGGGCGGGAAGATCATGACGACCATGATCATCGGTCTGGCCCTGATCGAGTCCCTGTGTATCTACGCCCTGCTCATCTGCTTCATCCTGGTTTTCAAGATCCCCGACCTGGCACCGATGCTGGATGCCATCGTTCAATCGTTCTAAGCTGAAAACACAGGGGGCCGGACTGCGGCCCCCTCTTTTTCACCTTCAATGTGCACAATTTCACAAACCGGCCGGGCCTGGCGGAGTCGTTGTCCCCGAGACACGGCAGGCGCTGTTCCCGTTTTCGGCGAGCCCCTGCGCTGCAGAGCGCTCGCCCGGAACCGAACAGGGAACGAGGCGTCATGGATCTAGTTGATGGCCAGAGAAACGAGAATTCCGAACGCAACCATTGAGCGCATCGCACTGTATGTCAAACCGCTGGAGCGGCTTCTCGAGGAGGGGACGGAGGTGGTTTCCTCCCGAAAGCTGGCCCTCCTCTGCCGCGTCCGGTCCGCCCAGGTCCGCAAGGATTTGTCCTACTTCGGCGAGTTTGGGGTGCGAGGCGTCGGGTATGACGTGCGGGACCTTCTCCGGGAAATCCGCCGGATCCTGGGAACCGACCAGGAGTGGCGGCTCGCCATCGTAGGACTGGGCAACATGGGCCAGGCCCTGGCCCAGAATCCGGCCTTTGCCAAGCGGTGCCACCGCTTTGTCGCCGCGTTCGATTCCGACCCGGACAAGATCGGCACGACGGTTCTTCCGGGGTTGATCATCCAGCCTGCCTCGGAGATCGTCCAGGTGTGCCGAGCGGAGGGGGTTCACATCGGTCTCATCGCGGTTCCCTCTTCCCAGGCCCAGGGCGTGGCGGACAGGCTGTTCGAGGCCGGCGTCAAGGCGATCCTGAACTTCTCCCCGTTTCAGGTCCGGCGCCCGGACTGCTGTCACGTGGAGAACGTGGACTTCACGGTGAGCCTGGACAATCTGGCCTATTTCCTGGGAAGAAAGGGAAAAGGCTAGAGCGCCTCCGAGAGAAACCTCCCGGTGTAGGATTCCGGAACCCGGGCGATCTCCTCCGGCGTTCCCGCTCCCACCAGATACCCGCCTTCCTCCCCCCCCTCGGGGCCCAGATCCACCACGAAGTCCGCCGTTTTGATCACGTCCAGGTTGTGCTCGATGACCACGACCGTGTTGCCCTGGGCCACGAGGTGGCCGAGCACCTCCAGGAGCTTCTGGACGTCCGCGAAGTGGAGCCCCGTGGTGGGCTCGTCCAGGAGATACAAGGTGTTCCCCGTGCTCCGTTTTCCCAGCTCCCGGCTGAGCTTCACCCGCTGGGCCTCTCCGCCCGAGAGCGTGGTGGGCGGCTGCCCGAGGCGGATGTACCCCAGGCCCACGTCCAGGAGCGTCTTCAGCCTTGTGCGCAGCCCCGGAACGGTCTCGAAGAAAGCGAAGGCCTGGTTTACGGTCATCTCCAGCACGTCGGCGATGTGCTTGCCCCGGTAGCGGACCTCCAGCGTGTCCCGGTTGAACCGGAGCCCCCGGCAGGCCTCGCAGGTCACATACACGTCGGGGAGGAAGTGCATCTCGATTTTGATGACGCCGTCTCCCCGGCAGGACTCGCATCGTCCCCCCCGGACGTTGAAGCTGAACCGTCCCGGACGGTACCCCCGGATGCGCGCCTCGGGCAGCATGGAGAAGAGCTCCCGGATGGGCGTGAAGATCCCTGTGTACGTGGCGGGGTTGGATCTGGGGGTCCTGCCGATGGGGCTCTGGTCGATGTTGATGACCTTGTCCACGAGATGAATGTTCCGGATCGCCTTCACCTGCCCTGCGGGCGCCCGGGAGCGGTGGAGCCGCTGGGCCAGGACAGGGTGGAGAATCTCGTTCACCAGGCTGCTCTTGCCCGAACCGGATACTCCGGTGACGCAGGTGAACGCGCCCATGGGGATCTCCACGGTGATGTCCTTCAGATTGTTCTGCCGCGCCCCCTCGATGACCAGCCTTTCGCCGCTCTTACGTCGCTTCGAGGGCACGGGGATGGACCTCTTGCCGCCGAGGTACTGCCCGGTGAGGGATTGCTCGTCCTGGAGAAGCTTCGCAGGGGGGCCCTCGAAGACGACCTCTCCGCCTTTCAGCCCCGCTCCCGGTCCCATGTCGATGACGTGACCCGAGGCCAGGATGGTTTCCGCGTCGTGCTCCACCACCACCACCGTGTTTCCCAGCTCCCGGAGTCGCCGGAGGTTTTCCAGCAGCCGGAGGTTGTCCCGCTGGTGGAGGCCGATGCTGGGCTCGTCCAGCACGTACAGGACCCCGGCCAGACCGGAGCCGATCTGGGTGGCCAGCCGGATGCGCTGGTCCTCGCCTCCGGAGAGAGTGGCCGAGGCCCGGTCCAGGGTGAGGTAGTCGAGCCCCACGCTCTGGAGAAACCCGAGACGCTCCCGGATCTCTCGAAGGATGCGCCCGGCGATCAGCGTCTTTTCCGGGGGGAGGGAGAGGTCCGTGAAGAACCGGGCCGCGCGGCCCACGGACATGGCGGCGATCTCGTGGATGCCTTTCCCCCCCACGCGAACGGCCCGTCCGGCCGGACCGAGCCGGGTGCCCTCGCACGCGGGGCAGGCTCCGGCGCTCATGTATTTTTCCAGCTCCTCGCGAATGAAGGCGGAGTCGGTCTCCCGGTACCGGCGCTCCAGGTTGGGGATCAGCCCCTCGAAGGGACGGTCGTACGTGTGCGTCCGCCCCTCGCCCCGGTAGCGGAAGCGGATGACCTCCTCCCCGGAACCCTGAAGGAACACATCCCGGACCCTGGCCGGCAGCTCCCGAAAGGGCAGGAACGGATCCACCCCGTAGTGGTCGCAGACCGCGTCCACCATCTGCTGGAAGTAGGGGGACTGGCGCTTGGCCCATGGGGCCAGGGCCCCCTCCCGAAGGGAGAGGGAAGGGTCGGGAACGAGGAGGTCCGGGTCGAAGTCGCGCCGGGATCCCAAACCACCGCAGGCCGGGCACGCCCCCTTGGGGCTGTTGAAGGAGAACATCTGGGGCGTGAGATCCGGGAGGCTCATGCCGCAGCGGGCGCAGGCCGATGTCTGGCTGAGGAAGAGGTCCTCCCCGCCGCCGGCATCCACCAGCGCGGTCCCCTCGGACAGGTTCAGGGTGAGCTCCAGCGAATCGGTCAACCGCCTCCGGACCCGGTCGTTCACCACGAGCCGGTCCACGACCACGCTGATGGTGTGCGGGCGGTTGCGGTCCAACTGGATCTCCTCATCGAGCAGGCGGGTCTCACCGTCGATCAGGACCCGGGTGAACCCGTCCTTGCGGAGCCTTCGGAGGGTCTCCACATGGCCGCCCTTTTTGCCTTCGATCAGGGGCGCGAGGATCCGGATCCGGGTGCCCGATTCCAGGGAGAGGATCTGATCCACCATCTGCTGAACCGTCTGGGAGGAGATGGGGAGGCCGCACTCCGGGCAGTGGGGTGTCCCGGTCCGCGCGAAGAGGAGGCGCAGGTAGTCATGGATCTCCGTGGCCGTCGCTACGGTGGACCGCGGGTTCGTGTTCCTGGAGCGCTGCTCGATGGAAACGGCCGGGGAAAGCCCCTCGATGGCGTCCACATCGGGCTTGTCCATGCGCTCCAGGAACTGGCGCGCGTAAGCTGAGAGGGACTCCACGTACCGCCGCTGGCCCTCGGCGTAGAGGGTGTCGAAGGCGAGCGACGACTTGCCCGAGCCGGAGAGCCCGGTCACCACCACGAGGCGGTTCCGGGGGATGTCCAGGGAGATGTTCTTCAGGTTGTGGACCCTGGCGCCGCGGATCTTGATCGTTCCGTGGTTCATGACGCCTGAGCGGGCTCCGCCGCCCGCCGGTGGACGGCCATGAGAGCCGCCGTGTGCACAGCGGCCTCCAGGCTGGAGGGGTCGGCCCTTCCCGTGCCGGCGATGTCGTAGGCCGTGCCGTGGTCCACCGAGGTCCGCACGATGGGAAGGCCCAGGGTGACGTTCACGCCGTCGGCAAAGTGCAGGAGCTTGAGGGGAATCAGGCCCTGGTCGTGGTACATGCAGACCACCGCATCGAATGCGCCGGAAGCCGTCTTGAAAAAGACCGTGTCCGCCGGCAGCGGCCCTGCAGCGTCGATCCCCCGGTCCCGGGCGCGCCTGATGGCCGGAGCGATGATCTTCTCCTCTTCGTCCCCGAAAAGACCCTCCTCGCCGGCGTGGGGATTGAGGGCCGCTACGGCGAGGCGAGGCGCCTCGATGCCGAAGTCGGAGCGAAGGCCGCGGTCCGCGAGCACCAGGGTGCGAAGTACGGCCTCCTCGGTCAAAAGTCCGGGCACGTCGCGAAGTGGGCAGTGGATCGTGACCAAGACCACCCGGAGGCGTTCCCCGGCGAGCATCATGACCACCTCCCTCGCGCCGGTCAGGTGGGCCAGGAGCTGGGTGTGTCCCTCGAAGGGATGCCCCGCCCGCTGCATCAGCGCCTTGCTGATGGGCGCGGTGACCATCGCGTCCAACTCCCCCCGGAGTGCGAGCTTTACAGCCAGGGTGATGGCCGCCACCATGGCCTCGCCGCCTTCCAGGGAGGGAACGCCGGGCCGGATCAGGCCGGGATCGAGCCGGGAGGCCGGGAGTACGTCCACCACGGACGCCTGCTCTCCCGCGCCGCTCGTCCCGCTGACCTCGCGCATCTTCAGGCCGGAATGTTCTTCCACGAAGGCCCCGATCGCCGCCGGATCTCCGATGACCACGGGCCGGGCGACCGCGTACAGGGCGGGATCCGACAAAGCCTTGACCACGATCTCCGGCCCGATGCCGGCGGGATCGCCCATGGTGATGCCGATGCGGGGGAGGTAAGACATAACGTGGCTCGTGACTCGTGGCTCGTGGTTCGAATAAGGGCCGTGCTCGTGACTCGTGGTTCGTGGTTCGTAAAGGAAGTTGGAACCAGTAACCGGGATGGATTCCAAGGCTTTTCACGGACACGAACCACGG
>JAIPEI010000062.1 GCA_021737245.1 Deltaproteobacteria bacterium
ATGGCATGTGTCCAGGGGGACGCCCAGGCGCGCCCCATCCGCGCTTCCCTGGATGATCTCCGCCAGATGCTCGAGTCGGTAGCCGAGCCCCGTCCCCTGGCCGGCGGTAATCTCCAGCAGTATGGTGGGGGACGGGTCCTCGCCACCCTTCAGCACCCGGTCCAGGGCCCCTGTGATCCGCTTCAGGCCGGACCGCTCGCCGCTTCCCACGTGGGAGCCCGGGTGCAGGACCACGTAAGGTATCCCGAGAAGAGCCGTCCTTTCGAGCTCTTCCGCAAGCGCCTCCAGGGATCTCTCGAAGAGCTCGGGACTGGGAGAAGCCAGGTTGATCAGGTAGTGGGTGTGAACGGAAACGGGCCGGACGGCCGTCCGCTCTTGCGCCTCGTGAAAGGCCTCGATCTCACGGGGGCCGATCCGCCTTGATCTCCACTGCCGGCTGCCGGCCGTGAAGATCTGAATGACGTCGCATCCCGTTTCCCCGCCCCGTTCCAGGGCTCGCTCCAGCCCGCCCGCGATGGAGGTGTGCGCCCCCAGGAGCGGCATGTCATTTCTCGGCGTAAAGCACGGCCAGGATCCTGGTGCTCTCCTTCCCGTAACACTTCACGAGGTGCGGGACCGTGGAGTCGTAGTAGATGGCGTCCCCGGCATCCAGAATGTGGATCTCCTCTCCGAGACGGACCTCCATCCGCCCCTGAAGGACGAAGATGAACTCCTGCCCGTCGTGCGTGGAGCGCTCCTCCTCGGTCTCCGCAGGATCCAGCGTCACCAGGAAAGGCTCCATGTGCCGGTCCCGCTTGTGAGGAGCCAGGGACTCGAACTCGTACCCGTACTGCTCGCCCTTTTTCGAGTCGTGCCGGGAGACCACCCTCCGGTCGTCCCGCCGGACGATGGTGTAGGGCCTGTTTTCCTCTCCGGAGATGAAGTAGCCCATCTTCATCTCCAGGGCCTTGGCCAGCTTGATGATGGTCCCGAGGGGAGGCGCAATCCTTCCGTCTTCAATGGAGGCCAGCGTCTGCTCCTGGATTCCCGTTCGCCGGGCGATGTCCTGAAGGCTCAGGCCGCGTCGCTCCCTGACCACCCGGACCCGCTCACCCACGTTCACCAGCTCCTCGTCTCCGGTGGACGCTTCCGGGCCGATGCTCTCCATGAAGTCCATCTCCTGGTCCTTCATGGCGGACTCATGGCTGATCTCCCCCAGAAAATCTTCGTACCCCTCGGGCCGATCCGCCTTGCGCCTCTCCCTGGTCATGACTCCCACCCCGTGTATGCTCGGACGCAGCCTTGGAACCGGTCAGCGCCCGCCGTTTCTGACGAACTCCGCGCCCTTGTCCATGGCGCTCTGATTGCCCGGAATCATTGAATGATATCGCACATCCAGGCCCGGGTAAAGCGCTTTCTTGAGCGCTTTCAGGCTAACAACGCCGCTCTTCTCCACCAGGGCTCCCAGGATCACCATGTTCGCAAGCCGCTCGTTGCCCGCTTCCAGGGCGAGCTCTCGGCTCGGCACCGGGAGGCAGTCCACCCCTCGAACCCGGATCTCCTTTTCCGGCACCAGCGAGCTGTTC
Source organism: Deltaproteobacteria bacterium (assembly GCA_021737245.1). GTDB lineage: Bacteria > Desulfobacterota > DSM-4660 > Desulfatiglandales > HGW-15 > JAIPEI01. Next base: position 1,566 of record JAIPEI010000062.1, read on the forward strand.
ACCAGGAGAAGCCCCTTCTTCTTGACCCTCGGACCGAACTTTTCCAAGGAGGGCAGGTTCATGGCAACCGCCGAAACAGGGCTGTGAATGATCGGAGATCCGATCTCGCGGTCCGACACCACCACCGTGCAGTTGGCCGTTCCACCCCGCATCTCCACGCCGTAGACCGGCATGTAGGTGACGTTCTTTTTCTCTTCCATGGCGGCGTAGGCGAGGAGATTGCCCATGAGCAGGACCCCCTGACCGCCGAACCCCGCGATGATGCTGTCGAAGTACATCTCTTCCCTCAATTCGGGTTCTCGTCTTCCTTGAACACGCCCAGCGGGTAGTAGGGAACCATGACCTCGGTCACATGCGCCGTGGCCTGCTGCGGCGTCATCTTCCAGTTCGTCGGGCACGCGGACAGGAACTCCACGAACCCGAAACCCCGGTTCTCGACCTGCGCCTCGAAGGCCTTCTGGAGGGACTTCTTTGCGCGCATGAGGTTCTTGGGCGTGTCCACCGCGCACCGGGCCACGTAACAGGTCCCGGTCAGCTGGGCCATGATCTCCGCCATCCGGATCGGGTAGCCGCTCAGGGACTCGTCCCGGCCGAAAGGCGTGGTGGTCGTCTGCTGCCCGAGCAGGGTGGTGGGGGCCATCTGGCCTCCTGTCATGCCGAAGACGGCGTTGTTGACGAAAACCACGGTGATCCGTTCTCCGCGGTTGGCCGCGTGGATGATCTCCGCGGTCCCGATGGCCGCGAGGTCCCCGTCCCCCTGGTAGGTGAAGATGAAGTCGTCGGGCCGGGCCCGCTTCACGCCGGTTGCAACGGCCGCCGCCCGTCCATGGGGCGCCTCCAGCACGTCCACGGCGAAGTAGTCGTAGAGAAACACCGAACACCCCACGGAAGCCACGCCGATGGTTCGCTCCCGCAGCCCGAACCGGTCGATGCACTCCGCCACCAGCCGGTGGATGATCCCGTGATGGCATCCGGGGCAGAAGTGGAAGGGCACGTCCGCGAGGGACTTGGGTCTCTTGAACACCTGTTTCATCTATCCGATCCTCTTTCGATAGTTCTTGCGGATTTCCCGGTAGAGCTCATCCGGGGAGGGAATCGATCCCGGGGGGCGGCCGTAGAAGTCCACGACATCCGGTCCCACTGAGAGCTGCAGGTCCTCCACCATCTGCCCTGTGCTGAGCTCCAGGGCCATGAACCGATTCACCCGTTCCGCCAGCCTGCGCAGGACCGCCTGCGGAAAGGGGTAGAGCGTGACGGGCCTGAAAAGCCCCACCGCCATCCCCTGCTCCCTCGCCATGGACACGGCGTTCTTCAGGATCCGGGCCACAGACCCGAACGCCACCACCACGAGCTTGGCGTCCTCGACACCCACGGTCTCGTAACGGATCTCCCTGCGCATGCGCCGGTACTTCCGGTGGAGCATCCAGTTGTGCTTCGTGAGCTCGCCCTCGGAGAGATAGAGTGATTTGAGAAGACGGGGCTCTCTTCCCCCGGCCCCCGTCAATGCCCAGTCCTTGTCCACCGCTTTCCCCCGGTGCTTCCGGGGCTTCAGGGGCTCCTTCATCTGGCCCAGCAGCGCATCTCCCAGGATCACCACAGGGTTCCGGTATCGGTCCGCCAGGTCGAAGGCCCGCATGGTGAGATCATAGCACTCCTGGACCGAGTGGGGCGCCAGGACGATGGTTCGATAGTCCCCGTGACCGCCTCCCCGGGTGGCCTGAAAGTAGTCCCCCTGGGACGGCGAGATCCCGCCCAGGCCCGGGCCGCTGCGGCTCATGTTCACGATCACCCCCGGGATCTGGCTTCCACAGAGGTAGGAGATCCCTTCCTGCTTGAGGCTGATTCCCGGGCTCGAGGAAGACGTCATCGCCCGGGCTCCGGTGGCGGCGGCGCCCAGGAGCATGTTGATCGAGGCGATCTCGCTCTCGGCCTGCAGGAAGGTCCCTCCCGCCTCCGGCAGATGGCGCGACATGTACTCCGGGATGTCGTTCTGGGGCGTGATGGGGTAACCGAAGTAGTAGCGGCAACCGGCTTCGATCGCCCCCATGGCGATCGCTTCGTTCCCCTTGACGAGCAGCGTGTTTGACCTTGCCAACGTGTCCCTCCTGAAATCAGCCGCCCCCGGGAGCCTCGACCGCGGCTCCCTCGGGGACCTGGTCTCTACTTGTACACCATCATGATGGCCACGTCCGGGCACATTTCGGCGCACAGCGCACACCCGGTGCAGGACTCCCTGTCCCGAACCTCCATGGTGGTGTAGCCGGAACGGTTGATCCGCGTCCCCAGCCGAAGCGACTCCTTCGGACAGACGCCGATACAGAGGCCGCAGCCTTTGCACCTTTCTCTTCTGAGCTTGATGGTCGCCATATTCTCCGCCACGTTCCGAAATTCACAAGATCGGGCATGACTCGGTCCCGGCCCCGACGGCGAGTCCGGGCCGGTTCCGTCGCCCTTCGGTCCTTCCCCGCCCCTGAGGGTCCGGCGTTCGGCCCCCCAGGGAGATCCCGAGCGCGGCTCACGTCTCGAGAACGAAGATGACCTCCATGCGCACGCGGTACTCGGCGATCTTTCCGTCCACCACCGACACACGCTGCTCGATCACACGCAACCCCGTGATGCCGCGCAGCGTAGCGTTGGCCCGTTCGAAGCCCGCCTTGATCGCCTCATCGAAGCTGACGGGCGATCCCGCTATAATCTCGGTGATTCTGGCAACTCGCTCCATGTCGCCTCCTCGCATGACCTCCAGGCCGGACCGGTCCGCCGGCGCGGCCCCTTTACCGCGTTCAGGCATCCGTTTCACCCCAATCCAGCTCCGTGAGCATCTCCCTTTTCTCCGTCATGTCTTTCCAAAGCAGCTCGGACAGCTCGCAGCAAACCGGTCCGGGTCGACCGTCCCCGATGGTCCTCCCGTCGAACCGCACCACCGGAAGCACATTGATGGAGGTCCCCAGAAGCATGGCCTCTCTTGCTCGATACGCCTCCTCCGGGGGAATTCGATCGAATCGAACGCCGGCGAGCCGGCCCGCTTTCACGAGGGATTCGGCCAGGTCGAACACGCGTGTCACGGTCGTCCCGGCCAGGGTCCTCTCGAAGCCCGGAAACTTGAGTATCCCGTTTTCGGAAACCAGGCCCATGTTTTCCGTGGACCCCTCGGCAAGAAATCCTTCCTCGTCGAGCGCCACGGAGTAAGGGCATCCACCCTGCAGCGCCTCCATCTTCATCAGGACATTGGGCAGATAGTTGCACGACTTGATCCTGGCGAAGTAAGAGCGCTTCGTAGGGATCCGGCTGGTCATGATGCAGGTTCCCTCCCGGACGTAAGACGCCGGCACGCCCTTGTAACGGATGACGATCACGTACATCTGGCTCGCCGGGCAGTCGAACGGGTTCGTGCTGAAGCTCCCCGGGCCGCGCGACAGCGTGATCCGTATGACGCAGTCTTTTTCTCCGCCCCGGACCACGAGCTCCTGTATGATGTCCCTGACCCCGTCGTACTCCTCCGGCATGGGGAGGGAGATCGCCTCGGCGGAGCGCGCCAGCCTCTCGAGGTGCTGCTCCAGCTGGTAGATCCGGCCGTGGACGCAGCGGAACGTGTCGAACACGCCATCCCCGCGGTGAACCAGGTGATCATCCAGGGGCACGGTCATAAGCGCCGGGTCGACCGTGTATCCCCGCCACCGGCTGGAGTACATGACCAGGTAGTTCTTCTGCCAGGGCCGATCCTCCCTGTCGAGGGATGAGAAGACGTTCTGCCTCGTGACCTCTTTCACCGCGGCCTCGTTTAGCCGGTGTGCGCCAGCAAAAAACTCACCTGAAGTCCGGTGAGTTCGGTTCTCGAGGGGTGTGCCGGGATTGTCCCGCGCTCGTCTTGACACCCCTGCGGGGCGGACATATGATGTGGCGTTTTCGTCCCGCAAGCTAAGCAAAGACGAAAAGAAAAATCAACGACTTTTTGAGCTTCCTTCACCGCCGGAGACTGGAATTCGGGATGCTCGGGTGCCGCCGCATTCCGGATATGAGGACGTTTCAGGGCCATTGCGGAGGTTTTCATGGTCGACAGGCAGCATGTCATCGATGATATGACGGTCAGGGACACCTGGCGCATGTTCCACATCATGGCCGAGTTCGTGGAGGGGTTCGACATCCTCCCCGAGGTCTACCCGGCCGTGAGCATCTTCGGATCAGCCCGGACGGCGCCGGACAGCCCCGCCTACCAGGCCGCGGAGGCCATGGCCCGCCCCCTGGTGGAGTGCGGGTCCAACGTGATCTCGGGCGGGGGACCGGGCATCATGGAGGCCGCGAACAAGGGAGCCGCCGAAGCGGGGGGAAAGTCCGTGGGACTGCACATCCAGCTCCCCAACGAGCAGCAGCCCAATCCGCACGCCAACATCCGGCTCGATTACCGCTACTTCTTCATCCGAAAGGTCATGTTCGTGAAGTATGCGGTGGCCTACATCATCATGCCGGGCGGATTCGGAACCCTCGACGAGCTCTTCGAGTCCCTCACGCTGATTCAGACGGACAGAATCCGATCCTTCCCCGTGGTGCTCGTGGGCTCCAAGTACTGGAAAGGCCTGGTGGGCTGGCTGAAGGGCACCCTGGTGGAAGCCGGGGCTGTCTCCCCGGAGGACCTGGACATCTTCAGCGTGGTGGACGAGCCCGAAGAGGCGGTCCGGATCATACGAAGAAGGGTGGTCCTGTGAAGTGACTGAGAGCGAGCAGGAGCTTCTCCGCCGTACCGCCGCCGGCCTGGGAGTGGCGCTCACCGGATCCCAGCTGGAAGGACTGCTCACCTACCTGGACGAACTGTGTCTCTGGAACCGCCGGACCAATCTGACAGGCCTGCGCTCCCGGAAACGCATGGTGGTGGAGCTCCTGGCCGACGCCCTCGTCCCGGCCCCTCGTCTTCCTCCCTCGGCGCGGCTGCTTGACGTCGGCAGCGGAGCGGGCCTCCCGGGCATTCCCCTCAAGATCGTGCGACCCGACCTCTCCATAGACCTCCTGGAGCCCTCGCTGAAACGGCACCACTTCCTGAAGCAGGCGATCCGCCTCCTCCGGATGGAGCACGTTCAAGCCCTTCGGGGGCGCGTGGAGGATTCCGCGGGCCTCCTGCGGCCGTGCTACGACGTGGTTACGGCTCGAGCCGTCTGGGGTCTCCGGCAGGCGGTGGAGATGTGCGCCCCCCTGGTGGCAAAGGGCGGCATGCTGGTGGGCTTTGCGGGGAGCAACGCCGGGGCCGAGCTGACAGGGGCCCGCGCATCGCTCGCCGGAGCGGGCCTGCACCTCGAGGACGCCGTCGACTACCGCCTCCCGGGCACAGGCGGCGACAGGCGGACCTTCTTCTTTAGAAAAGGCGCTATCCCCTGAGAAGAGACAGGATGTTGAAGAGCTGCAGATCGATGTACTTTTCCAGGGTGAGACGTTTGCGGAAGTGCCAGTTCTTGAGGACCCACATGTGGGCCATCATGATGATGTTGTAGGCCGTCAAATCCACATCCGCGGTTCGAAAGACCCCCTTCTGAATCCCCTCTTCGATGATCCGCTCGAAGATGCGGCTCACAGCCACCTCGAGCTGCATGACCTTCGCCTTGGAGGGTTTGTCCAGGGAGCGGGACTTCTGGTAGATGAGCAGGGCCTTCTCCTTGTGCTTGTCGACGACGCGGAAGTATAGAATGACGGCGATCACGAGCTTCTCTTCCGGGTCGTCGATACCCTCGATCTCCCGGGTGAGGCTTTCCTGGAAGGTGTTGAGCACATCCTCCATGATCAGCCGCATGATCTCCGATTTCTTCTTCACATAGTGGTAGGTCACGGGGAGGCTCACCCCCGCCTTCTCGGAGATCTCCTCGATGGAGGTGGCGGAAAACCCCTTTTTTGCATATAGAACGCTTGCGGTGTCGACAATCTTCCGCCGCACCTTGTCGGCCGATGCGATCTGATCGAGCACGGTCAGCTTCCTCTTCGTCGCCTCCATCTTTTTCTCCTGACGTCACCCAACTCCCGGCGGAGTCGTAAAAAGCCCGAAGCTTCCATATCCGCCCCTGAACTTTCTATAGGTTATAACGTTTCCAGCGGCGGGCGAGCGTGTTTTTGCGAATCCGTCAATTCCTGTAAGGGCTCCTCAGGCCCGGGGACGCGCCCCGGGCCCCTGCCGTCGAGATGCCTACTTCTGGTACTTGAAAGAGATGTTCAACCTGGCCCGGAAATTCTTGACCTTGCCGTTTTCGATGGAAACGTCCAGCCTGGTGACCTCGGCGATCCTCAAATCCTTGAGGCTGGAACCGGCGGTTTCAACGGCGGTCTGCACGGCCTCCTCCCATGACGTGTCCGACGTCCCTACCAGTTCGATGATCTTGTACGTACTTCCGGCCATATCCTTACCTCCTTTCGAAAAACGATGGGGTTGGGATGTGCTGCCCGGCCGGCCCCCGCAGCCGGCCGGAAAGGCGGGTTTCCTGCCTACCGGATAATGATTCAAATTGTCCTTCTTTTCGGAAAGCCTGTCAAGAAGCACGGGAAAAAGAGCCGAAAGGAATCGTTGACAGCCGCCTGCACGAAGGCTATATTTCCCGGCGTACAGCGCGCTTCGCGCAACGCCCCGCAAGGGCGGTGCGCGTCCGGTTCCCGCCCCGGCAAGGGGCGGGCCAAGAGGGAAGGCGGTGAGAGTCCGCCGCATCATGGCCGTTGCTGTGATCCCGACACCGATCCCGGTGTAATCATCTCCGTTCGACGTCCCCGAACAGACGCATCGGGGTGAAAAGCCACTGCCCCGGAAACCAGCCGGGACGGGAAGGCGAGGGCGGAGCGGGTCAGCCAGAAGACCTGCCGGACGCGAGAGGATGGAGTCGCCATAACCCCATCCGGGTCCTGTGTCCAGGAACCCGGATGGGGTTATTTTTTTTTCGGGCACAACAGTCGCATATCAGGAGGTCACAGCATGGAATGGAAAGTCGCAGCAGACCGGATTCGTCCGGTTTCCCAAAGGTGGCTCGACACCGCATGGCAACGGTTGGACGATCTGACCAAACCGAGGCGGAGCCTCGGGCTCCTCGAGGAGCTGGCGGCGAGGTATGCAGCCATCCGGGAGGAGGCATCGCCGCGGATCACCGGCAAGGCCGTCTTCGTCTTCGCCGGGGATCACGGGGTCGTCGATGAGGGCGTGAGCGCCTACCCCCCCGAGGTCACGGCCCTCATGGTCAACACCTTTCTGGCCGGAGGCGCGGGCATCAATGTGCTCGCCCGGTGCGCCGGGGCGGAGGTCCACGTAGTGGACATCGGCATGGCCACCCCTCTACCCGATGCACCGGGCCTGATCCAGCGGTGCGTACGAAGAGGGACGGGGAACCTCCGCCGCGAACCGGCCATGTCGAGGGAAGAGGCGGAGCAGGGCATCGAGGTGGGCGTCGAGATGGCCCGCACGGCCCGGGAGCGGGGCGTCAGCGTCGTGGCCACGGGAGACATGGGGATCGGGAACACCACCCCCTCCTCGGCCCTGTTCGCCGCCCTCCTGCCCGCCGCGCCCCGGGAGGTCACAGGCCGGGGCACGGGGCTTCAAGACGAGGCCCTGAACCACAAGGTGGGGGTGATCGAGGCCGCCCTGGAGCGGGCATCCGGCGAGTCGAACGACCCCGTGTCCGCACTGGCCGCCCTGGGAGGCCTGGAGATCGCGGGCATCTGCGGTCTCTGCCTAGGAGGGGCCGCCCATCGAATGGCGGTGATGGTGGACGGGTTCATCTCCAGCGCCGGCGCCCTGATCGCCATGCGCATCAACCCGGCGGTGGCCGATTACCTGGTGTTCTCCCACTGCTCCGTGGAGAAAGGGCACCGTGTCTTCTTCGAGCGGGAAGGGCTGCGCCCCGTGCTGGACCTCGACATGCGTCTCGGCGAAGGAACGGGTGCTGCCGTCGCCATGCAGATCCTGGAGGATGGGGTCCGGGTGTACAACGAGATGTCCACCTTTGCGGATGCCGGCATCACCCCCGGCGCCTGACCGAAAACAGGGGACGTTCTTAAATCATTCAATAACTCTCGAAAGAGTTCAGGATTTGTAATCTGAAAGCCCACCAAGCGAGTTATTGAATGATTTAAGAACGTCCCCAAGGAGGCCCTGTTTTGCGGTTCAACGGATTGATCACGGCGTTTCGGACCCTCACCATCCTGCCGGTGCCGGGACACGAGAGCGACGACCTCGCCTCCGCCCTCCCCTGGTTCCCCCTGGTCGGGCTCCTCCTGGGAACCTTCCTTGCCCTTGCCGGCCGTCTCTGGACTCACGCCGTGGAAGGGTGGAGCGGGGGCGGGGCGGTGCTTCTTCTGATCGCATCGGTCCTCCTCACGCGGGGGCTTCACATGGACGGGCTGGCGGACTGGGCGGACGCCCTGGGGGGGCGGCCGGACAGGGAAACCCGCCTCGCCATCATGAAGGACCCCGGGCTGGGCGCCTTCGGGGCGGTCGCCCTGGGTCTCGTTCTTCTCGCCCAGTGGACGGCCCTCGAGCGCATCCTGGACCTGGGCGACCCCTGTATCCTGCTCCTTCCCTGGATCGTCACGAGGACCATGATGGCCGAGCTCGCGGGCACCCTTCCCTACGCGAGGCCCGGGGCCGGTACGGCCGGTCCGTTTGTGCACGGCGCCTCGGGAGGACGGAGGCTCGTCGCCCTCGTTGCAGGGCTGATGCTTTCCACGGCCTGGGGAGCGGCCGGGCTCCTCTGCTTTTTCGCTGCATGGGGCGCCACGCGCCTCTTCGCGCGGCACTGCAGGAAGGTCTTCGGCGGCGTGACCGGCGATCTCCTGGGCGCACTCAACGAAATCCTTGCGACCGGGATCCTGCTGGCTTTCTCCGGCTTGCCCGGACCGACGCATCTCTGGTATACGGGAACGGGTTTTTTTTGAAAGGAGAACCATACCCATTGGATACGGTCTCGAGAAACGATCTACAGCACCATCACGGCGGCCGCCCGGAACGGGACTTCGCCCGCCTGTCCGTGGAGCCGGCCCCGGTTGTCGATTTCAGCGTGAACCTCAACCCCCTGGGATGCCCGGATTTGGTTAGAAGCCGCTGGAGCGAGATGATGGAGGGCATCGACCGCTACCCCGGCCTCGAAGGGGAGGGCATCGCCCGGTACCTCCAGGAGCGGCTGGATCTACCGGAAGAGAACGTCCTCGGATCGAACGGCTCGACGGAGATGATCTACCTGATTCCCAGGGCACTGGGCTTGCAGCGGGTGGGGATCGTAAGCCCCTGCTACCACGACTACTACCGGGCCTCGGTCCTCGCTGGAGCCGAGGTTCATCGCGTTCGTCTCTCCCCCGATACGGAGTTCCGACCGCTGTCCGCGGATCGCCTCTCCGCAGCCCTGTCGGACGCGGACGCGCTCTGGCTGGGCAATCCCAACAACCCCACGGGCACGTTTTTTTCGCGCGACGTCCTCTCGGAGCTGGCCGCCCGGTTTCCCCGGAAGCGGCTTATCGTCGACGAGGCCTTCATGCCGTTCGACGAGGACTGGGAAAAGGAGAGCCTGGCCGTGCCGCCGCTCCTTCCGAACGTGCTCGTGATCCACTCCCTCACCAAGTTCTACGGACTGGCGGGGCTGCGTCTCGGAGGCGTCACCGCCTCCGCGGAGGTGATCGAACGGCTTCGACGCTTCAAGGAGCCCTGGACCGTCAACAGCGTGTCCGAAGCGCTCGCTCCCCTTCTCCTGGAATGCGGGGACTACGACACAGAAACGAGAAGGCTCGTTGCGGACGAGAGGTCGAGGCTCCACGCCGCCCTTGAAAACGTGGACGGCCTGACCGTCTTCCCCTCACGCGCCAACTTCCTCCTTTGCCGCTGGGACAAGGAACCGGAACTCGACCCTCTGCTCCGCCGGCTCCTTGCCTGCGGGATCTGCGTCCGCGACTGCCGGAACTTTCCCGGACTCGAGGCGGGATACTTCCGCGTGGCCGTCCGCACGCCGGAGGACAACGACCTGCTGGTGGAGGGGCTCGCATCCCTGGACAGGGGCTGAAATGACCGAGCTCGCCCTCCTGATCCCGGCCGCTTTCATCCTCGACCTCCTGATCGGGGACCCCGTCTATCCTCTACACCCCATCCGGCTCATGGGCCGGTGGATCGAAATGCTCGAAAAGGGTCTGCGGCGGGTCGGGCTGGACGGAGCCACCGGCGGGTGGGTGCTCGCGATCGCGACCGTCGGAGCCGCCGTGGGGACCTTCCTCCTCGTCTCCACTACAGCCGGGCGCATCCACTCGTGGGCAGGCCGCATCTTTCATCTCTACGTTCTGTACTCCTGCCTCGCCCTCGGAGACCTGTTTCGACACATTCACCCGGTCGTTCTCCGACTGGAGCAAGGCGACCTCCCCGGCGCGCGTCTTGCGCTCTCCCGCGTCGTAGGCCGGGACGCGGCGCCGCTCGACCGGTGGGGCGTCGGCCGCGCGGCCGTGGAGACCCTGGCCGAGAACTTCGTGGACGGGTTTCTCTCTCCCCTGTTCTGGGTCCTCGCGGGCGGGATCGCGGCGGAGCTGCTGGGCCTGCCGACTGTTGCGACCGCCCTCTGCGCCGCCCTCGCGTTCAAGGCCGCTTCGACCCTGGACTCCATGGTGGGGTATCGTGACCCCCGGTACAACCATTTCGGGAGGACCGGGGCCCGCCTGGACGACGCCATGAACTTCGTGCCCGCCCGCCTCTCCATTCCGGTTCTTTTCCTTGGAGCCGCACTCTCGGGCCTGCGGCCCATCGAGGGATTCCGGGTGGCTGCAAGGGACCGTCTCGAGCACGACTCCCCCAATGCGGCCCATGCCGAGAGCTTCACAGCCGGGGCCCTCAATGTC